>DASZFN010000335.1:0-12608 GCA_035939715.1 Gemmataceae bacterium
ATTGAAGTTAATATAGACATGTGCAGGATACGCTGTTTTGCTTTCTGGTCATAATCAACGCACGGCATCGTCAAGGAGGACGCAATGATTCGCGCGATCCTGAAAAAGGTAAGATCGAGCCCGTGGATGAGCTACCAGAACACTGGCGCGAGGGGCAAGAATTGATCGTCGAGGGTTGTGAGCCGTCGGATGATCCCGCGGACATCAAAGAGTGGCACGCTAAGCTGGTGGCTCTATCGGCGCAATCCCGGCAGAGGACCACGAGCGCATGGCGGCCGCCCTTGCCGAACAGGACCGCCTGGCGAAGCAACGGATGCGCCGGGACATGGGACTGGATTGATGCCGGCCTGTCCTCGACACCAATCGCCAATCCCTTCTTGAACAGTTTGCGATATCATAAGCACATGACCAATTCGACCCACACAGTGCCGGGCCAGCCGAACGTGCCCGTCATCGCCGAGCACATCGAGGTTACTCCAGGCGTCTGCGGGGGGAAACCGCGAATTGCCGGCCACCGCATCCGCGTTCAGGATGTGGTCTTCTGGCATCGAAGCATGGGTATGCGACCGGAAGAAATCGTCGCCTCCTATCAGGCCCTTTCGCTTTCTGACGTGTACGCCGCGCTTGCCTATTACCACGACCATCAGGAGAAAATCGACGCAGACGTCAGAGCGGCCGAGGAGGCGTACCAGCGTTTGCAAGCCAAGCAGCCGTCGCTCGTTGAAAAAACCGCTGCAAAAATTGGTGCCGCCCGCACGGCCAATGCTTCTGGTTACACGCAGCTCATGAGCACGCTGTCCAGTACCGCACTTATTGCCTACGTGCGGTCTGGCCTTTGTTCCCCAGAGGATCTGGAATTTCTCAGGGCCAGCGTTGGTCCCCGATTGACGGATGCTCCGGACGATCCCGAGGTCCGGGAACTCGAAGTCGCACTTTCTTCCATTTCCAAGCAATAAAGCAAGATGCCCAGGACGATTCGGTTTCACCTCGATGAAAGCCGAAGCAGCCGGGCGCTCGCCCGAGCTCTACGACAGTACGGCGTAGATGTTTCGACAACGCCTGAGGCTGAGCTTTCCGGCAGCAGCGACCTTGAGCAACTCCAGGCCGCAACGAGCGAAGCAAGAGTTCTCTTTACCCAGGACGAAGACTTTCTGGTCCTTCATGCTCAAGGCAACCCACACGCAGGTATCATCTACTGCCACCAGCAGAAGTACTCTCCAGGCGACCTCATTCGCCTGCTAATTCTTGTCTGGGAGATGTATGAGCCTGAAGAGCTGAGGAACAAGCTCGAGTATCTCTGACGTTCGCTGCTCAAATATTACTCCACGAACGAATGCGAAATCACAAGGAGAAGACGCAGCAACCCGCCGATGGCGAGAAAACCCAGCGATAGCCCGACCAGGGGCAGCAGACACTGCTGATAGAACGGGAAATTGAACACCCCTGTCGTCAGCGGTCTGGCAGGCGGGGGCGGTGGCCGGCGGCGGATCGCCAGCTCCAGCTCCTGCTTGGCGACTGCCGGCGTGGCCAGGGGCAGGATGGGTGTGATCCGCTCTGCATCCGCCTCGGCCACGCCGTAGGCCTCCAGACCGGCATCGGGCATGTCCGCGCGCGGCGGCGGTGGGGGCAGGGCATCAGCCGCTGCGAGTCCATAGCTTCCCGACACCGGGCCCAAAGGATCCTCAGGCTCCGAATTGGTTGCGGCCGCGTGGACTTCATCGGGGGTAATGGCCCAGGGATCGTAAGCTTTCTCGTCTGCTGTTTTGCGCTTCTTCTTGAACGCCGGCTTTTTCTTGCTGCGCGGCGGGCGGGGGGCTGCTTCAAGGTTTGCCGGGTCCTTGTCTTCCTCTTCCGGAAGAGACCACGGATCAAAGATTTGCACCTTGTCCGCTTCTTCGGGCGGCGGCGCGCCCTGCCGTCGTCTGCCAGGTTTGTACCAACTCACCAGCAGACCGATCCGTCCCAACAGCCGCGCGTAAATCAGAAAGCTCATGGCTCCGGCAAACGCCGCCAACGGCAGAGCGATGGCATGGTCGCCGAGGATGCCGGCGTACCAAAGCGCGGTGCAAATGGCAAGCAGAATTCCGGTGATCAAGTAGAAGCCAACCAACGTTCCGAAGTGCTTGAGCATGGCCCAGAGAATGATCGGCCGGAAAATCACGAAGTTGGACTGGGCACTGAGCGAGGAGAGGACGCTGACGGGAAATATGAGCCACAGCAAAGCGACGATCCCGGCCACAGAAACGGCTGGCGGCGCCTTCGCCAGCTTCATGATGAAAAAGGCCGGTACAGACCAGACGCCCAGGATCCAGATAAAGTGCCAGACGCGCAGAAACCAATCATAGAGTGGATCGCCCGGCCAGCGCACCTCGTCATCGCCCGCCGCCGTGCCGACGAGGATGACGAGAAAGACCTGGGCAGCGAAGGAAGCGACAAAAAGCGAGACGAGAATCGCGGCGATGAACAGCGCGAAAAAGATGATCAGAATGCCTGCCGCGCCGATATTCATAGCCGTTCACACATTCGCCGCCTGTTCCGCCATCTTGCGAATGTCCTGCGTGATGCGCATCGAGCAGAATTTCGGCCCGCACATCGAGCAGAACTTGGCGGATTTGAAAACCTCTTGCGGCAAGGTCTCGTCGTGCATGGAGCGGGCGGTCTCCGGATCGAGCGAAAGTTCAAACTGCCGATTCCAGTCGAACTCAAAGCGCGCCTTGGACAGCTCATCATCGCGCTGCCGCACGTTCTTGCGGCCGCGGGCAATGTCGCCGGCATGGGCGGCGATCTTGTAAGCGATCACGCCCTGGCGGACGTCGTCCTTGTTGGGCAAGCCGAGATGCTCCTTCGGCGTTACGTAGCAAAGCATCGCTGCCCCCGCCTCGGCAGCCAGGGCAGCGCCGATGGCCGACGTAATGTGGTCGTAACCCGGAGCGATGTCCGTCACGAGCGGGCCGAGCACATAAAACGGCGCCTCTTGGCACATTTCCCGTTCCTTTTCCACATTCATTTTCACCAGGTGCATGGGAATGTGGCCGGGCCCTTCGATCATCACCTGGCAGTTGTGCTCCCAGGCCTTGAGGGTCAACTCCCCTAGGGTCTTCAGCTCGGCAAACTGGGCGGCATCGTTAGCGTCCGCCAGGCAGCCGGGACGCAGGCCGTCCCCCAGGCTGAACGTGACGTCGTAGGCGTGCATGATGTCGCAGAGTTCATCGAAATGGGTGTACCAGAAGTTTTGTTCGTGGTGTGCCAGCATCCAGGCGCCCATGAGCGAGCCGCCCCGGCTGACGATACCCGTGACGCGGTTCACGGTGAGCGGCAAGTACTCGCGCAAGACGCCGGCATGGATGGTCATGTAATCGACGCCCTGTTGGGCCTGGTGCTCGACCATATCCAGGGCCATGCGCGGGGTGATGTCCGCCGGATCCTTGACGTTCTGCACCATCTGGTAGACCGGCACCGTGCCGATCGGCACCGGCGAGGCGTCAATGATCGCCTGGCGAATCGTATCGATGTCGCCGCCCGTGGACAGGTCCATGACCGTGTCGCTGCCGAGGTGGACGGCGGTGTGCAGTTTTTCCAGCTCATCGTCCACTTTGCTGGTGACCGCGGAGTTGCCGATATTGGCGTTGATCTTGCATTTGGCTGCTACGCCGATGCACATCGGTTCCAGCCGCTTTTGCAGATGGACCGTGTTGGCCGGGATCACCATGCGGCCGCGGGCCACCTCGTCACGGATGACTTCGACATCGAGGTCCTCGCGGCCGGCGACATAGCGCACGGCGTCGGTGATGACATTTTGGCGGGCGGCTTCAATTTGCGTCATGGTAAAACATCCTCAGGAAGGGGACAGCAGCCACGGGGCTGCTCCTTGAAGCTTGATCCACAGCCGGGCCATGCCGCCGATCAGGAGGATCGGCAGGCCGGGCAGCAGGATGTAGAGAACAAACACGGTGACTGCGTCCAGGATCTCATCCAGGCCCAGAATCCAAAAGAAAAAACCGATCGCGGCGGGCAGGTAGAGCAAGAAGAGCGTTACCTGCACTGGACCGGGCGGCATCTGCGCGGAGCCGACCAGAACATAGTCCAGCGTTACCAGCACCAGGCCGAGCACGGCGAGGCCCAGGGCGGCAAAGCTGCAGCGCCACCAGAATTCCCCCGGCTCCATGTCGATGGCTTTACCACCCATTTTCACCTTGTAGGCCAGGGCCACGAGTGGAATGTTGAGCGGAAAAATCAGCGTTACGGCGGAAATGATCACCAGGCACCAGCTACAAAAGCGATAGATATCCACCGCGGAGCCTCCGTCAGGGGTGCAGGCCACTCGTAGGACGGATTGGCAATCCGTCCCTAACAACGGGAAAATGACCCGGGTGCGGAGGGGGAAAATCGAGTCGGTCGGAAGAGGATCGTTCGCTTTCCCACGCCGGTATGAACCGGATCAGGTCCCAGGGTCTGCTCTCAGCCCGCGCAAAGGCGGACACCCCTAGCGATATGTTGCGATTGTATTCTGGCGGAAGGGATGGTCAAGCTACATCGGCCGCAGTCTCTCGAGAAGGGCCTTGAACTTGGGGTCATCCTTCAATGACTTGAAATCTTCGTCTTTGTCGATCTCGTCCGGCCTGGGAAAGCCGGCCCGTAACGCCTCCTCCAGCAACGAGATGGCTTTGTCCGGAGTGCCGTAGAGCGCTTCCGCGCAGGCGTCGTTGTAAAGCGCGTAGGAATACAGTTCCACCTCCGGGCCTGAGAGTTCCGTTACGGCGGCTTTGAGTTGCCTCATGTACTTGGCCGATTTTTGAAAGTGGGCATAACCGGTCCTGGCCTCGCGGCCGTGCGCCAGGGCAAGTCCCCGTTCCTGAAGTTTCTGGGCAAGCACCATGAGAGCGTAGCGGTTCCCGGGGTCCTTTTGCACCAGTTCCTCCAGCGCCTGGATGGCGCCATCCGGGTCACCGTTATGCATGGCCGCATTCGCACGCGCCAGCAAGTCGGCGTGGGGACCTTCCGCCGCAATGTCGAATGGCGGGAAGCCCGGCACCTGACCGCGAGGCCCGCCCATTCTGGCCTTGGGCGGATTGGAGCTGACCTGGCTGCAGCCGGCCATCGCCAGAGCCGCTGCCAGAAGGCAAAGAACTTGCTTGGACACGGCAAACTCCAATCCCTCGGGAGACCCTTACGCCACAACGCGCCTGACCTTATTTCCCCGTAATTGCAGGCATCTGTCAAGAGAGAGTCGAGGCGCGCCGCCCGCTCTATCCTATCTTTGGTCACGGGAATGCCTTCGGCCAGTGCAAAACCAAGAAGTCGCAGTTGTTTTCCCTCTCAGACGGCTGCACAATGGATGGGTAAGTTCCTTTCCGGCATCCGCTTTCTCGCGTGGAGGCAGCCTCTCATGTCCATCCGCTTCATCGGCGCCGTTTTCGTGTGTGCCCTGGCCCTGGCTGCGGCATTCCCCGTCCCCGCGGCGGAGCGCAAGGAATTGCTGGTCGACCAGGTTCATGAAGCCATCAAGAACGGCGTGCAGTTCTTGCGCGACAAGGAACGCGGCCGAGGCAACTGGGAAGCGGTGGACAAGGTCAGCGGCCTCACGCATGGCGGTTGGACCTGTTTGGCCATTCTGGCGCTGCTTAATTCCGGTGAAGTCAAGCGCGACGACCCGATCGTTCAACGAGTCCTGACCTCCCTGCGCCAGCTCGAGCCGGCGCAGACCTATGTCGTCGGCCTGCAGACGATGGTCTTTGCCGAGGCGGGCCAGGTGCAGGATCGGGCACGCATCCAGCGCAATGTCGATTGGCTGATCGATGCCATGGTCAAGGAGAACGGCCAGTGCAGAGGCTGGACCTATACCAAGGCCCACAGCCGCATTACGGACAATTCCAATACGCAATACGCGCTGCTCGGGCTGCACGCCGGCCACCAGGCAGGAGCCACCATCAATCACGACGTCTGGCGCATCATCCGCAACTTTTACATGGTCACTCAGCAAACCGACGGCGGCTGGGTTTATAACCCAGCCTTGCAAGGCGGCACCACCTTGACCATGACCACGGCCGGACTATGCGGCTTACTTATTTCCGGCATGGAGTTCTCCAGGGGGACCGAGAAGATCCTCCCCAACGGCACGGCGACAGACTGCGGCAGGTATGAGGAGAACAAGAACGTGACCGCGGCGATGGCCTGGATGTCGGATCGCTTGCGCATCGACTTGCCGGGGCACACCTATTACAACCTGTACGGCATTGAAAGGGCGGGCCGGCTCTCCGGGCAACGTTTCTTCGGCGATCACGACTGGTATCGCGAAGGCTGCGAGTTTCTTGTGCGCCGCCAGCAACAAAACGGCTCCTGGGAAGAAGGCCGGGGGCTGGAGGCCTCGGCCGTCATCTCCACCAGCTTTGCCATCCTGTTCCTCTCCAAGGGGCGCATGCCGGTCCTTATTAGCAAGCTGGTGCATGGGCCGGAAGAGGATTGGAACAACGACCGCAACGACGCCCGCAATCTCGTCGAATATGCCGGCAAGGAACTGTTCCGCCGCCAGCCGATGGCCTGGCAGGTCTTCGACACGCGCCGCGTCGAGGCTACCACCGACGAGGCCGTCCAGGGGCTGGTCAAGGATCTGTTGCAATCGCCGATTGTCTACTTCAACGGCCACAAGGACCTCTATCCCTGGGTCCCGGGCCTGCAAAAGGAACTTCTCAAGGGCTATGTGGAGCAGGGCGGCTTTATCCTGGCCGAGGCTTGCTGCGGCCGCGAGGAATTCGATAAAGGCTTTCGCAAGCTCATGAAGGACCTCTTCCCCAATAACCCGCTCAAACCGCTCGGCCCCGAGCATCCCATCTGGAAAGCCCATGCTGTCATTCCACCCAACGCGTTCCCGCTGGAAGGGATCGATTACGGCTGCAAGACAGTGGTGGTCTATAGTCCGCTGGATCTCTCCTGCCTGTGGGAAGCCAACCGCTACGAGACCGGCCGCGGCCAGCTCGCCTTTCGTCTGGGGGGGAACATCATCGCCTATGCCACCGGCATGGAGCCGCCGAAACCGCGCCTGACGCCGACCGATTTGGTGGTCAACGATCCGGAAGGCAAGCAGATCCCGCGCGGCTTCCTGAAAGTGGCCCAGTTGCGCCATGACGGCGACTGGCAGCCGGCTCCCAACGCCATGCGCAACCTGATGGATCACCTCCGCAAGACGGCCAAGATGGATGTGGCCCTGCAAACCAAGCCGATTTATGGACAGGACCCAGACCTGGTGGATTTCAAGTTTCTGTACATGCACGGCCGCGGCAATTTCACGTTTCCACCGCAGGCGATCAAGAACCTGCAGACGGATCTGGAAATGGGCGGCTTGCTCTTCGCCGACGCCTGCTGCGGCAAGCCCGCCTTCGACGCGGCGTTTCGGCAGCTCGCCGGCCAGCTATTTCCCGGCCGCAAGCTGGAGCCGATTCCGGTTGGCGACGATCTTTACAGCCAGGACGTGAACGGCGAAGCCATCCGCACGGTGCGTTGCCGCACCGAGGCGGCCGCGGCCTCAGGCCAGGCGGCCGATTTTCGCGAGGTCGCCCCCTATCTGGAAGGCATCAAGATCGGCAATCGCTGGGCGGTCATCTACAGCAAGTACGACATTGGCTGCGCGCTGGAGAAGCACCAGTCCACCGATTGCCTCGGCCATGACCATGCTAGCGCACTTCGGCTGGGTAGCGCTGCAGTTCTCTATGCGCTGAAGCGTTGAGGGTCCAAGGGGGCTGAATTCCTCTTCGGCGCTTGAAGGGTTATAGTGTCAATACCTCGGTGCGGAGCGGCCGCCCACTACGGAATTCTGCTTGTCGATTACGCCGAAGACGAAACCGGGACTCCATTGGGCTAGCTGCCTACGACGCTCGTCAGGGGAAAATAGAACCCAGCGCCGAATGAAATTCGGCCGTCTGCTTGATGACAATGGATCGAGTCAGCGGGTTGTAGACAATGGTGCCTGTGCCGCCGTTGGCGCGCCAGCTTTCCGGTTCAATCGTCGTTTGGATGAGGTCGATAAGCATGGCTGCCTCCAGCCGATTCCGCGCCAGGTCGGCGATGGGATAGACCTTCACAATCATCATGTCCTTGGCCTTGTCGGGCGTGGTCACCTGGATCAGTTCATCCTTGATGACGTAGGTAAGTCCCAGGTCGCGCAGCACCATTTTCAGCACGGTGCGGACGGTGACGGCTTTTGCCTTGACCGTGACCGGCGTATCATATTTCACGCCGGCGGCATCAAGCGCTTGCGGATCGAGAACGATGGGCTGACCAATGTAGGTTTGCAAGTACTCGATCACATCTTCCAGGTGTGAGTCCTTGAAAGTCGGCGAAATGACGGAGTTGAGGCCGCGGATGATGGCCCGCTCCTTGGTTGTCAGCGTCTGCCGGAGATTGCCGCGATTCTTGGTGCGCTCCTTCCAGTCCTTTGGGAACTGAATGTCTCCGTTCGGCGGCACGGCGGACTGCTCGACCTGCCGCAGGGCGCCGCCGGCGCTGCGCTCGCGCGCCAGCTTGAGTTCCCGGTTGTCGGCAAGCTGGCCCGAGGCGGAGGCGATCTTGTCTGCAGCCGTGGCCGCCGGTGTGCTGGGGAAACGGCTGGCCAGGTCGCCTGCCAGCAACTTCGCCTGGCCTAACTTTCCTTCTTTCTGCAGCCCCTGAATGCCATCCAGCAGGCGGCGGATCTGGTCTTTCTCTGCGGCCAGCTTTTCATCCTCGGCCTTCTGCGTTGCCTTGCGAATCTTCTTGTCCACGTCGCCGCTGTCCTTCGGCGCGGCTACGGCCAGCTCTGTGACACGGATGCGGTCCTTTAACATACTGCGCAGCGCCGATTTTCGTTCGTCGGAGAGCGTGCGAGAATCCTCTACCAGTGCCAGGGCGTCTTTGAAACGCTCCAGCGCCTTTCCTGGGTCGGTTGTCGATAAGTTCTGCGCGGTGCGCACGGCCAGGCGGATGTCAGCCTCCGCCTTCTGCGTGGCCACCTCGCTTCGCCTCTTGGACGTGTCCAGAGCGTTCGACCCCTGATCCGGTGGAGCCTGCGCCAAAATTGGGCAAGCAACAAGCCATGCGAGTACGCCGGCTTGCAGCGCACGGCAACCGAAAGGTAGTCCGGAACGTTTGCTGTTAGACATGGCCAACCTCTCTAACGCGTGAGATGCACCACTCACGCTTCCCCCTTCAGTAGTAGCGTACATGGATGTCCGGGCTAACGCCAGAAGAAACGGTGCGTCTTCTGCGCGAGAGGGTGATGTCCGCTGCTTATCGAGTTTGTCGCTGGCTGGGTGCCATGCTCGCGGCCCCGTCGACATGACAAGGCGGGAAACCAAGCCGGGGCCGCGAAAGCATGCCACCCGAGACGAACAGCGAACTAGCGCTAAGGCGCACCCGTAAATACTGGTAGCAGCTGTTAGATCTTGGGACCCTTGCCGGGTCTTCCCCGATCAGCTATGTTCAATAACCGTTCGGGTCGGTTCGCTGGACGAATTCCGCCCTGACGAGTTTGTTTCTTACCGGCTGTCCAAGAGGTTCGCATGACTCGTCCACCGGGGGAAACTATCGCCGCGCAGCATGAGGCCTGGGCCGCAAGCCGCAAAGGAGATCAGCCCGTGATCCACGTGAGCCGCTTGACCAAATACTACGGCGACTATCCCGCGGTCCGCGACGTCTCGTTCGATGTCCCCGCAGGCCAGGTCGTCGGCTTTCTCGGGCCCAACGGCGCGGGCAAAACCACCACCATGCGCATTCTCGCCGGCTTCCTCACAGCCACTTCCGGTAAAGCGAGCATCGACGGGCATGACGTATTCTGGGAGCCGGAGGAAGTGCGCCGCCGCATCGGCTACATGCCGGAAAACTGCCCGCTCTACCCAGAGATGCGCGTCGCCGAATACCTCCATTTTCGAGGCGGAATCAAGGGATTGCACGGCAGACGCCGACGCCTGCGCATGGATTACGTGCTAAAGCGCTGCTGGCTGACGGACGTGCGTCGGCAACTGATCGGCACGCTCTCCAAGGGCTATCGCCAGCGTGTCGGCCTGGCAGACGCATTGCTGGCTGATCCGCCCGTGCTCATTCTGGACGAGCCCACGGCCGGCCTCGACCCCAGCCAGATCCGTGCCTCGCGCGAACTCATCCGCGAGCTCGGCAAGCAACATACCATTTTGCTTTCCACGCACATTCTCCCCGAGGTGGAGATGACCTGCGATAGCGTCATCATCATCCATCGCGGCCAGGTAGTGGCGTCCGGAAAGCTGGCCGAGCTGGCGCACAAGGCCGGCGCACGAACCACGCTCATTGCGGAATTCGAAGGGGCTTTCGATGCGGCGCCGGTGCTGCAACTACCCGAAATCGTTCACCTGGACCGCGAAAAGACGCCCGACGGCATCCGCTTTCGCATCACCACCGACAAGGAAGCGGAGCTTTCCCCACGGCTGTGTGCGCTGTCGGTCAAGAACGGTTGGCGCCTGCGTGAGCTTCGCCCGCAGCGGCAGACGCTGGAAGAAATGTTTGTCCGGATCGTCGAACAGGATGAGCCGGTTAGCACTTCGTCAGTAGCCGGTAGTCAATAGCAAGGGGCGACGGGATACGGACTCATGGCTCTACGGATCGGGGGTTGAAGGAATGCTCTTGGCGTTAGAGGTAAATGAGTATGTCCGCTGGGGAACGCTTGGTGTCGCCGGCCTGGTTGGTCTGCTGGCCCTGATGGTTATCGCCGTGGGTCTCTTCAAGGCGCGCAGCCTGCTATGGCGGGAGTTCAGCGCCTATTTCTTGTCCCCGATCGCTTACGTTGTGCTCGTGCTATTCCTTGCGGTAACCGGGCACCTCTTTTACCTGACCATGGAGCAACTGAACGCCTCGGGTCCCAAGGGCGTTGAATTCCCCATGCAGCTTATGCTGGGCGACGAGCGTTTCTGGTTGGTCTTTCTGTTCATTCCACCCCTCTTGACCATGCGTTTGTTTGCCGAGGAGCGCAGCACCGGCACCCTCGAGATGCTGATGACCAGTCCGCTCAAGGACTGGCAGGTGGTGTTGAGCAAGTACGTGGCGTGCCTGGCGTTCTACGTACTGCTGTGGGTGCCGACGCTGGTTTATCTGCCAATCCTTTTGAAGCTGCACATGGGGCGGGCGGTGTTCGAGCCGGTCTGGACGGTTTACAGCCTCTTGCTGCTCGGCGGCTTGGGGGGAGTCGTTCTTGGATTGCTCTCCTTGCTCATCCCGTTTGATACGCGCGGTCGCGTGCTTGGTCTCGTGGTGCTGCTAGCCGGGGCGATTTGCGCTGGCATTGGCGGCTGGCAGCATTACCGTCTCGAAGCGCCGCACATTTTTGAATGGCATGTCACGGCCGGCATCGATCCCATGCCTGTGCTGGCTTCGTACCTGGGCTTGTTCCTTGCCGGGGCGATGTTCCTGGCGCTGGGACTTCTGGTCAGCAGCCTGGTGCGCAGTCAGATGGTGGCGGCCTTGATTTCGCTGGTGCTGGGTTTGATTTTCATTGTCGCCGGCTTCTGGCGGCCGGATATGGATACGAGCAGCCATGCCTACCAGGTGCTCTATTTCGTCAGCGTGCCGCTGCATTTTTACAAGGATTTCAGCCGGGGGTTAGTGGATAGCCGGCACCTCATTCTTTATTCGAGCGTCGCCCTGTTCTGCCTGTTCTTGACCGTTCGTAGCTTGGAGAGCCGCCGATGGCGCTAAAGAAACAATCGAGCGGCCGGTTCCGCTCGCGAGTGCACTTTTTGATCCGCTTCCTGGGCTTGGCCGGGTTGCTGTGCATGGGGATCGGCGCGGCTCTGGCCTACCTTCAGGGTATCCTCGACAAGTTGGTGGGTCCCGGTCTGGTCTCGGCCTGGGGATATGCGCGCGAGGTATTGCTCGAGGGCACGGATGGCCGCCGCGCTGTCATCGCCGTGAGCCTGATGGTCGGCGGCGCGCTGCTGGCGATGTTCGCGCTCCTCGTGGAAATCCTGGCAATCCTCTTCGTGGCCGCAGGACGGCGTAGTGCCTTCGGTCTAAATGCCGCCTTACAAGCGGCTCTGGCCGCTGTCCTCCTGGTTGGCATTAACGCCTTCTCCTACAAGCATCCGGTTCGCCTGGACTGGACGCGTCCGGACGAGACGGGGGCAAAAAAGTTCACCATCGACGCCGGCATTCAAGCGCAACTAAGAAACTTGAAGACCCCTACAACCATTGTCGTCTACCAGCAACACAAGACGTTCGGTCAAATGAATGCGAAACCGGACGCCTACGACTATGCGGCGGAGCGCAAGGTGGTCGAAAAGGTGAAGGACCTGGTTGAGCAATTTCGTGAGTTCGGTCCGCAGTTCAAGGTCCACGTTCTGGACGTCGAGGAGGAAGGCTACGACAAGAACCTGCGCGGATTGACCAAGGACGCTCCGGAACTGCGCGACGCCATCGCCAGCGCGCCGGAGAACAGCATCTTTTTCTTCGCCGACCACAAGGTGCAGCGGCTGAGTTTCAATGAGTTCTACCAGCTCGACAAGACCGCGTCGCGGCAGGCCGACGGCGAGCGCGGCAACCTCGTGCTCCTCTACCAGGGAGAGCAGCCGTTCGCGCGCAGGCTCCTTAATATCGATGAAAAGCGGCCCAAGGTC
>DASZFN010000336.1:0-12199 GCA_035939715.1 Gemmataceae bacterium
TTGAAAGCTGGGACGGCGCTACTCCGCTGGGTCTGCCTGGGTCGCGCGGATAGTCTCCTTGTCGGCCCGATCGCAGTTCTGACAGAAGAGCTTGTACTGCCGGCGGACAACCTCGACGAGCGCACGATGCAGCGGCGACGCGGGTGCGACCAAGCGGAGTTTTTGCTCGACGAGAGGCTCCATCGCGATTACCGGTGTGGCCGCGACCGCATCGGGCGCCCAGGGAAGAAGAAACGCCTGGGTGACGGGGTTCGTGGTGCGTTCAAGCGCGGTGCGCACCGTCGCCGTGTCGGCGAACCTGTTCTCGGCCAGATACATGTCGAACCCGCGCCGGCTCCGCATCTGAGCCAGCGCATCGGTGAGAGAAATGTTGCCGGCGGCATGCCGTGCGTGAAGCCGGGCGTCGAGGAACTCCTCCAGGTAAGTAATGTCGTCCCAATCCTTCGCGCGCTCGGTCTCCTTGCTCCGGATGAGATCAGGAAGCGACAGGAACGGAAGATCCTGGTTGCCGTACGTTCCGACTTCCCGCCGTGCGAAGAGTTCCGGGAACGGGGCGAGCAGGTGATTGCCCCGCCAGAACTCGAGCCACTCTTCCTGGCCGTCGGCGAGGTTGCCAAGGACAAAGCGTCGAAATGCGCCAGGCCGCCAGCTATTCCCTTCGACCGGGACAGCGCCGCTAAAGAGGCCCGTTCGGGCAAGCCGGCCGGCAAGATCGTCCCAGCCGTCCGGTGCCAGAGTGAGGTCGAAGTCGTTCGTGTGTCGATTGACGCCGTAGTAGCGGACAGCGTGGCCGCCCATGACGAGACAGGAAAGGCCGACTGATTCAAGTGCCGTAACGATGCTGGCGAGCCGTTCTTCGGGATTCAATCAATCGTCTCCTCCCAACCACGGCTGCCATGTGAACGAAGCATCCGCATGAGCGGGTGACGGCCGAGTTCTTCGTCCGAAAGCCCGCTCTGGAGCAGCTGGACGACCTCGGGCAAGCAGGAATCAAGGTAGAGTTCTTCGGCCTCGCGGAGCGTCTCGGCTCTGCCGCCAAGCAAGAGCCGTGCCACCGGGTCACTCGATAGGCAAGTGATGTCTTCCAGCTCGCGCGCCATCCTGTGTCCTCCACACGTGATCTTACCAGGTTACCAAGCAATAGTGCCAGCCTTCGCTAACATTCGGGCGGCGGACATCCCCGGAACGCGACCGCACAGAATTCGTAAAGCATAGGTCCAGGGTTCGAGTCCCTGAGGCGGCTTTCACGTCATTGCCGTTGGAAAATGACCTTGAGAATCTGCTCCTTGAACGGCTCGCTGGTATCCAGCACCGCCCGGAAGTCCGCCTTGCCCAGGACGTAGACCAGCACATCTTCGCGCGCCAGGACGGTCGCGCTCCGGGGTTGGCCGGTGAGCAGCGCCATCTCGCCAAACGCCTCGCCGGCCTGCAATACCTTGATGGTCTGCCCCTCCTGCACCTGAACGTTGACAGAGCCTTCGCGGATGAGATAGAACTTGTCGCCGACGTCCCCTTTGCGGATCAGCACCGTGCCCGTCGGGTGAAATTCCTGGTGCATTTTCTCCGCGATGGTGGACAGGATGGCATGCGAAACGGTAACAAAGGTCGGGCACTGGGCGAGGAACTGGCAGATGGCCAGCGTTTCCTTGACGGCAACATGCGAGGTGATGCGTCCGTCCACCATGTTGATGATGCGGTCGGCGACGTCGAGAATGCGGTTGTCGTGCGTGACGAGCAGGATCGTGCAATTGTCCTGGCGGGCAAGTTCCTGGAGCAAGTTCACCGCCTCGCGGCCGGCGTCGCGGTCGAGCGCCGCCGTCGGTTCGTCCGCGAGGATGAGCCGGGGCTGGTTCACCAGGGCGCGGGCGATGGCCACGCGTTGCCGCTGCCCCCCGGACATGGCGTTCGGGCGATAGTGCAGGCGATTGCCGAGCCCGAGCCTGGTCAGAATTTCCGCGGCGCGCTGCTGTCGGGCACGCGCCGGCAGCGCCTGCAGCTCCACAGCCAGGCGGACGTTCTGCATGGCCGTCAGTGCCGGGAACAGGTTGTGATCCTGGAAAATGAAGCCGATGCTGCGGCGCACATCAACCAGCCGCTCGTTCGTCAGGCCGCGCAGCTCCTGTCCGAGGACCTGGACGCTGCCGTCTTGCACGGAGCGCAGGGCGCCGATAAGGGTGAGCAGGGTGGTTTTGCCGGAGCCGGAGGGGCCGGTCATGATGATGATTTCCCCGGTGGGCAACTCCAGGTTGTTATCGACCAGGACCTGCTTGCGAAAATCGCCTTCGCCAAAATGATGGTTCAGCCCGCGAATGCGCACGACGGAGGCGCTCTTGCTGCGCTGGTTGCTCCAGGCCGGCTGCGCTTCGCTCATGCGAACACCTCCGCGGGGTCGGCCGTGATTACCCGGCGGGCGGCGAGGATGCCGGAGACCGTGCACATCGCTATCGTTAGTGCGAGCAGCAGCAGGACCCGCTCCGGCGGCAGGTGCAGCGGCAGACCGGTCGCCCCGGCCAGCATGCCGTAGAGCAGGTAGCTCATCCCCAGGCCGGGGACATGGCCCAGGAAAGAGAGGAGCAGGGCCTCGTGCAGGACGACGCGGCGCACGAAGCGATTCCGATAGCCGATCGCCTTGAGCGTGGCGAACTGGGGCAGATGGTCAACGATGTCCGTGTACAGAATCTGGTAGCAGATAACGATGCCCACGACGAAACCAAGAGCGGCGCCCAGGCCGAACATGTAACCCAGGGGCGTATTGTCGCGCCAGAATCTCAACTCCTGATCGATGAACTCTTGTTTGGTTTGGATGTGCACGTCCGGCGGCAAGGCTTCACGCAGGGCCGCGGCCACCGCCGCCGGGTCGGCGCCCGGCGTTATCTTGAGCAAGCCCAGCTCCACGCGGCTGAGATTGGGACCGGGACCGCGCAAAGGGGGAAAGAATTTCAGGAAGTTCTTGTCGCTCATGACGACGTTGCCGTGGCTGACGAAATCCGTGCCGAGCGAGAAGGTGCCGACGACGTGCAGGCGGCGCCGCGATAGTTCCGTGACGGTGCCTTGCTCGGGCCGGCCGTAGGTCTCCTGCGACTGACGGTCGATCAGGGCGGTGTCCGGCTGCCGGAGTTGTTCTGCCCGCGCCCGGATTTCCGGGATGAGGAAGACGGGATCCGCGGGATTGAAACCCAGCACACGGATCGGCCGGGAGCCGCGCGTGCCGGGGTTCCGCCAGGAAGGCTGCTCAAAGTCCACATAGAGCGGATAGGCGGCAGCCACTCCGGCGACTGTCCTGGCCTGAAACAGGCGGCCGCGCGGCATGGCTTCATTGATCGCCATCGTGTACTTGGCCTTGCTGCTCACGACCAGGTCCGCATTGAGCTGCTGAAGCAGGGCCACCTGGCTGTCGTAAAGCGCGCTCAGAAATCCCAGCTCCATGTACATGAGCACGACGGCGAAGGCGATGCCGGCCAGGGAGAGCACAAAACGCCGCTTCTGATGGGTGAGGATCAGCCAGGCCAGAGGCACGCGCGACCAGGGCAAGGTGCTGTCCTTTCAAAAGAAGGATGGAGCTGCTACCGGCCAAACAAATCGGCGGGATCGGCGGCGCGCAGGCGTCGCAGGCAGGACAACCCCGTTCCCGAACCCATGAGCACGCTGAGCGCCAGGACTGCCCCGGCCCGTTCGACGTTCATATCGACGGGCAAGTTGGCCGCCTCCCGGATCAGGGCGTAAAGTCCCAGGGCCAGGCCCAGCGCCGGCAAGTAGGCAAGCAAGACGAGGAGGAGGACCTTCAGCAAGACCACGTGGCGCAGAAAACGGTCGCGGTAACCGAGCGCCTTGAGCGTGGCATATTCGGGCAAGTGCCTGGTGACATCGGTGGCCAGCACCTGGTAGAGAATGACCAGCCCGACCACGACGGCGAGCACGACGCCGAGACCGAAGACCATCCCCGCCGGCGTCTCCTGCGCCCAGTACTGCTGCTCCTGCGCCGTCAACTGGGCGCGCGTCAGGACGTGCACGTCCGCGGGCAGCGCGCGCCTTAATGCGTCTGCGCACGCCTCCGGGTCGGCGTCGCGATTCAGGCGAATGAGTCCGAGGTTAACCTTGTCGAGGGAAATCCCCTCGAACAGCCGGGAGAAGTTGACGTCACTGACGATCGCCGCGCCATAGAAATCGAAGCCGGTGCCTATGGTGTACTGCCCCGCAACTGTCATTTGACGCGGACCAATTTCCGTCACCGTGCCCCTGGCCTGGCTGCCGAACTCCGGACGCGTGCGCCGGTCGATGAAGACGACATCCGGTCTCTCCAGCTCGTGCCGGGCGGCGTCAATTTCCGGGAGATGGAAGACATGGTCGCGCGTATTGAAACCCATGACGAGCAGACGCAGATGCCGGCGCGTCTCCGGGTTGCGCCACTGTCTGGCGCCGGTATAGAAAGGCACAGCTGAGGTGACTCCCGGCAGCGCGGCGGCTTGCCGCAGGCGCTGGCGCGGAAACCAGCCGGTGCGCGCCAGGTTGAGATACTCCGGGGACACGAGCAGCACATCGTAATCGAGTTTTTCGTGAATCTGGAGGGCAGAGCGCATGACCGAGGCGTACAGGCCAAGCTGCAGAAACACCAGACTGATGCAAAAAGCGATGCCCGCGACGGCGGCCAGCGTGCGCGTCTTGTCGTGAGCCAGGGACAGCCAGGCGAGCAGGAGTTTCATGGGGCGCTGTCGAGAACAATCTCCACGTTCACTTGCAAATAAGTCAGCTTGGCTGCAGCCTGGCTGTCATCCAGCTGGATGCGTACTTCCACAACCCGGCTGTCCACGTCGGCGGTCGGGTCGATGTTCAGCACGTCGTTCTTGAAGATCAGGTTGCCCACATAGACCACCTTGCCGCTCAGCGCCCCGGGCAGCGCCGGACTGGTGATCCTGGCTTTCTGTCCGACCCGGACGAAAGGTGCGTCGGTGTGGTAGACCTCGGCCACCGCTTGCATGGCCGCGGTATTGCCCAGACGCACGATGGGCCGGACGCCGGTCGCCTCGCCCGGTCGGGTGCGGATCTTGAGAATCTGACCGGCACGAGGGGCACGGATAACGGTCAGGTTCACGCGTGCCTCGGCCAGTTGCCCTTGCCGGGTCAGCGAGTCGAGCGGAATTGCCGCCAGGGTCCTGGCCAGGGCGGTGCGTACCGTCTGGAGCTGGGCCTTTGCCTTGACCAGGTCGATGTCGCGAGCGGCCTTCGCCTTGGCGAGCGTGGCGCGAGCGGCGGCGAGGTTCTCCGTTGTGCGCCGCGCCAGCATCACCTGGCGTTCGTAATCCTGCTGCGTGGCGGCGGCGGCAGGCCGGAGGGAGCCCGTGCGCTTCATTTCGCTCGTCTCGCGGGCGGCCTCGGCCTCCAGGGAGCGCACCTTGGCTTCCTGGGCCTCGATTTCCAGCTTTTGTACTTTTTCTACCTGTTCAATAGCAATTTCGGCTTCGCGGATCTGCGCCTGGCCGTGGGCCGTTTCGGCCGCGCTACGAATTTTGGCTTCCGCGAGCTGGCTGGCGATGTGCTCCCTCTCCGCCACGCGCTCGGTGTAGCTGTCCAGGTAGGCGAGCACGTCTCCCTGTTTGACAAATTGGCCTTCCACAACTTCCAGACGCAAAAGGCGATCCGTGGACAGGGCGCCAACGCCGATGTCCACCACGTCGCCCTCGGGCTCCAGCCGGCCAAGCGCCGACACGAGATGCCGCCTTGGCATGAGGGCAGTGTCATCGCCAGGCGACTCTTTTGCTCTGTCCGCTTGGGGCTGAAAATGAGCGAGCAGCCGCCAGTGGTTGGCCAGAAAGCCACCCGTGGCGCAGATTGAGCCCACCAGAAGGATTATGCCGGCAAGTTTCATGGCGTTTGAAGTGCGCGCGATTATACCCTGGCGGTGCGGCTGTTGCCAGCAGGTTCTGACCGCAACCGCAATTCGACAAGGCTGGAATCCTGTCCACGGCCTAACCCGAATCAGCGTGCCCAATCTTGCTGTAGGACTCCGCCGGGCTTGCCCCGGTGGATCGATGAGTGATGGCCAGTAACCCATCCGTGCATACCGATGGCCGCCAGGGGGCTTGTCCAGGCTTGTCCCCGTGGAGCCACGATTGTCAGCCAAGCCGTCAATCGTCGCTCCACGGGGACAAGCCCCGTGGCGGCGATAACTTTTCGAGGCAACGGATCTGGCTGCCACTCACCCGTCCACGGAGGCAAGCCCCGTGGTGCGGGTTATGGTGCCAAGTAGCGCATGGTCATTTAGTAGATGCCCGGCACGATCCGCCAGCGGACCAGGCTGCAGTACTTCTGCCAATCGGCGCCATACTTGGCCAGGCACTGGGCGTGATCGCGTCGTTCGCGGTGTATGAGCAAGATGGCGGAGTAGACAAGGTAAAAGTATGGGAGGGGGTGCTGGAACAGGCAGGGCAGGCACCAGGCCAGGCCCATGAGGAGATCGCCCAGATAGTTCGCATGCCGGGCGATACCCCACCAGCCGGATGTCAAAAGGAGTGATCCGCTGGACGTCGTGATGAACTCCGGCTTCCTACCCCAAATGAGAGTGTCCGGATTCTTGCGAAAGCGATGCTTCTGGATATTGGCGCCTCGAAAGATGACATAGCCCAGGACGTTCAGCAGCACGATGGCGACAACCGCCCAGCCGGGCAATTCGTGCGTGTGATTTAGCAAGTACAGCGCCTGCAGCGTGTACGTGAATGGCACCCACACCAGATCGCCCCAGCAGAGCATCCAGCCGAAGCGCTCATACTTGATGTCCCATGTCGTCAGGATCGCCTCCTCGTTCCAGAAATAATCGGCGACATAGAGGAACTGGAAAGCGACCACGAGTAGCATCGGCGTGGTGATCCGGCTGGCCATCTCATACTGCTTGGCCGCCAGGGAGAAATCGAGCACCAGCCAACCGATCAGGCCCGGCCGGCTCTCAAAGAAAAGTTTGAGGTCGAAGTCGCCGACACGCGGATTGAGGCTGGTGCCCAGGAAGTAATCGGAGAGCACATTGCTGGTGCCGCTTTCAGGACGCGGGCTCATTTTGCCGCACGCGTAGAGAAGCAAGCTGAAGGCAAAGGCAAAGATGTTCACCGTGGTCAGCAGCGGGCCGAAGTGCTCGAAGAGAAGGGCAGGGGGGACCCAGCCAGGCGCGACCACCAGAGCGAGACACGCGAGCGTAAAGCAAAAGGAAAACCAGCCGTTCATCTTGTAGTTGAGGCGCGTAGCGTCGGCGAGGGGCGTACCCTGGCGCACTTTGCTGGGGGCTGCGGCTTGCAGAATCGCCTGGAAGAGCAACCAGCCGGCGAACAGAAGAACAGAGGTGGTTGTCGGCGCTGGGATTTGCAGCACCAGGTCCTGCCAGGCTGCAATGGTTGTGGGAAGGAATAGCGCGCCGTCGTGGCGTGTGGCGCAAATCCAAAGATAGTAGACCAGCGCCGGCAGACCCAGCATCAGCACGATGTTCAGAAGATAGGCCATGTTCAAATGCCGGTGAGGACCCAGGTCAGCAGGGCTTGCACCGGCCGCCTCGAGCCAAGGCCGAGGACGAAATCCAGCACCGGCGTGCGGGCCAATTGCAAGAAGCACTGCCCGGCCAGCAAGCGCCTGCCAAGCCGCCTGCGGACCATTTGCCGGTAGGGCGCGAGTTGCTGTCGCCGCGGCGCAATGCCCCTTTCCAAAAGCGACCCCAGGAACTGTCCGGCGAGCAAACCGCTGGCCAGGGCGTGATGGATGCCCTCTGCGGTGGCCGGATCGACCAGCGCGGCGGCTTCCCCGGCGATCAGCGTGCCATCCTCAACAAGAGCCGTGGGCCGGTAGCTCGTGGCGATGGGACAGCCCACCAGGCGGCCCAGGCGACTGGCATGGCGCATGCGTTTGCCGAGCCGGGTATCCAGAAACATGCCGAAGCGCTCGTGGGCATTGAGCCCGCCGGGCGAAGGCGCATAGCAAATACCGATGTTGACGCGCTGCGGGCCTTCGGGGAAGACCCAGCCATAATAAGGTTTGACGACTGCGTCGAAGTAAAGCTCCACCGCATCCGAAACTCCTTCCACGCCTTCGTACCAACCGAGAATGGTGTGCAGGGTCTTGCCGGGACGGGGGGATTGGGCGAGGGTGTCATGCACGCCGCTGCAGACAATGACGGCATCCGCGGCGATGTCGCCCTGCGAAGTCCTGACTCCGACCAGGCGTTCGCCTTCGCGCACGATTTCCTTGACGGCGGTTCCCTCGCGAAGTTGAGCGCCTTGCTGAACTGCCGCATGGGCAAGCAGCGTATCGAAGCGTTCGCGCAGAAGCACCGCTGCCTCGTAGCGGCTGCGCAATTCGACCGTGGTTGCCGAGGTGCCGCCGATGACCCCGGCATGGATCGGATAGGCCTCCTTGCGGATGAGCGGTCCGACTCCCAGTTCATCCAGGAGCTGCAGCGCCCACGGCGAAAGCGCGCTACCGCATACCTTGCGGCGCGGAAAGACGGCGCGGTCCAGCAGCAGCACCTCGATCCCCCGGCAGCGGGCCAGGCTCATGGCAGCGGCAGAGCCTGCCGGGCCGGCGCCAATGACGGCGACGCGCTTCATCTTCGGGTCTCCTCGCCGGTCAACGCCGCGTAGCGTGCCAGGGCCCACGCGGGGAAGTAACTCTTGTAGAGGCGATAGTCGAGCATCGCCGTGCCGAAGAAGACGCCGTTGACCGCCTGCTGCGGCCAGGAACCGTCGGGCAGTTGCTGGGAGCGGAGCCAGGTGATGCCACGCTGAATCGATTCAGTCCTTGGGTCCATGAGTTCCAGCAAAGCCAGCAGCGCCCAACTCGTCATCACCACCTGGCTATGCGCGTGCTCCACATAGCGATCCTGCAAGCAGCTTGTGTAATGCTCGCCCCAGCCGCCGTCCGGGCGCTGGTGACGGCGCAGCCAGTCGGCGGCGCGAACGAGCAGGGGATCGCTTACCGACACGTCGGCCGCGCGCAGGCCCTTGACGGCGTGAAAGATGGCATAGGTGAAATTGATTCCCCAGAAGCCTGGAAAGGAGCCGTCCGAACGCTGCCGGCGGCGCAGAAAACGGACGCCGCGCGCCAGGGCCGGGTCAATAGCCGAGCGCAGCGCCCGAGGGAATGCCTGCCGAAAATGAGACAACGCCGCGAGCGCGGAGCCGGTGCATTCCACATACGATTCCTCGACCATGCATCGGCTGTACATTTCCGAGGGATTCAGGAGCTCGAGCAGCCTTGAACCGCGGCGTCTTTCGTAGGTGCCGAAGCCGCCATCCGCATTCTGGCGGCGCAGGATGAACTCAACTCCATAGCGAAGGTTTTCTTCCGAGACGCGCTCGGTATCCGCCAGATGTAAGCCCGGCGTGGCGTGCATGGCCAGGATTGCCGTCAACGCTTCCGCTGTGCAATCGCTCACGGGCCAGCGATGCCTGCCGTCGGAAAAACACCAGCCGCCTTTCACGGGATCGCGGTCTTCGTGACGGCACTCGGGAATCTCGTCCACCGATTGAGCCTGGCGCAAATAGGCATAGGCCCGGCGAAGGGTAGGCTCGGCGCGCCGGGCAGTGCCGGGATGGGCTAGCAGGGCCTGCATTGCGAAGGCTGTATCCCAGGTCTGAGAGCGGGCGCCCGCGTAGCGCTGTCCTTCGCGGTCGTCCTGCCATTTCCAGCTCTCGATCCCCTCAAGGCTGGGGCGAAGCTCAGGGTTATTCGGAGCGCACGACCACAGCACCAGGCAATTCAGGAGACCGTTGACGGGTGACAGTCCCTGGTAACGGCTGGTGCGCTGCTCGTACAAGACCCGGTTCAGGCAATAATCCAGCGCACGACGGCGCACTCCCCGCGCCTGAACGCGCTCGAGCATACCGAGCATCCGCCAGCCGAGCCGGAGCAGCCAGCCGGGCCGAACGAAAACATCGGTTGCCGCAATATCCCGCCGATGGGCGGCGAAGTCGATCTCATCATAATCAACGCCGTAAAGTTCCCGGCGCAACTCCTGGGCGATTGGACCGAGCGACGCCCGAAAACGGCTGCCCCACAGATAGGCCAGCGCCAAGTAGATGTAGCGGGTGTGGCAATAAAACCGCCGCGGGTGAACCGGCAGCCAGCGCGGCAGCAAGAAGAGCTCGGGCGGGCAAGGATTAATGCCCTCATAGTCGTACAAATCCACGAGCGCCAGCCAGAACTTTCCCCAGGTGGGATTGGCCAGCACGCTGCCCGGCTGAGCATGCAACCATTGCCGCGCCGGGGCCAGCAGAGGGTGTTCCGGGCTCAAGCCGAGCAAGCGCAGCGCCACATACGCCAAAGTCGTGGTGAAAACATAGCCCCCCGACTCCGGATGCAGTCCCCAGGCTCCTTCCGGCGTGCGCGTCCCTTCATAGTGACGCACGATGCGCGTGCGCGTCGCTTCGTCCCAGGAGCGGCCGACGATGTGCTGGACGATGACGTATTGCGACAGGATCATCGTGCACCAGACCATCTCTCCTTCCCAGCAACCGCTGGTTTGCTGCAGACTCAGCAGATGAGCTACGGCGCGGTCGAGGCCGATGTCTGGGTCGTACACGGCTGTGCCTGCGGCGCACTCCGCTTGCCGCTCCGGCTGACATGGCTCTGCCAGGCTCACGGCTGAGGCACTTCCAGGCGTGCGCATGCTTCGGTCTCCATCGGCAGGTTGTGTGCCCCTGACAGGTACTCCTCCCATTTGCGAATGGTCAGATCCTGGAACATGGCAATGACCGGGTTGATCTCGATCATGGGCGCGTCGAAGTGGGCCTCATAGCCGGCCTGTTCCGCCTCGACGGCAAAGCCATCCTGGCTGAGGAGCGGCCGGATCAACATGCGGTTGGCCACGCGGAGCACGCCCTTCATCAACCAGCGCGGGATGCGCAGCGGCAGGAACGGGATCTTGAGCGCGTGGAAGTAAAACAGGAAAAACACCCGCGTCGTCCGCTCATCCACCGGCAGGACGAAGCACCAGTGCTTGATCTTGCCGCCGGTATTCGACCACTGGTACGGATACTGGTAGCCAAGCTCCATGAAGTTGGTATCGCACCGCTTGCGATCGACAAAATGCCGGGAGATGGGGCCACGGCCGACCTTGGTCTGGTAGGCGATGTGCACACAATCGCCAACGGTCTCGGCGCGCGTCAGCCGGGCGTCCTCAAAAGGCCGGTACTTGCGATGCAAGTAGGCATGGGTGAAATCACTGACGTTGTCGATGATCATGGAATGGTGCGCGCGCCAGGTGAAATCGAGCGGCACGCACGCCCAACGCGCGGGCCCTTCGAGCTCCGGTATCTCAGGGATGGAGCGCTCGGAGGCCAGCTCCGGTTCACCGGGAAAAATCCAGATCAAGCCATAGCGAACCTTCACCGGGTAATGGCGGATTTGCGCCTTGAGGCGCGGCTTGCCGAACAGATCGTGGGCGACGTGCACGACGCGGCCTGCGCCGTCATAGCTCCAGCCGTGGTAGGCGCAGGTCAGGTTGCAGCCTTCCACGTGGCCCAGGGACAGCTTGAGCTGGCGGTGGGCGCAGCGATTTTCCAGGGCCTGCACCTGGCCGTCCGTGCCGCGATACAGGGCAATCGACGTGTTCCAGAAGCAGACTTCCACAACGCGGCCCGGCGGCAAGGCGCGCTGGTATTCGACGGGGTACCAGTAATCCGGATGCAGCCCGGCCGCGCGGGCTTTCTGGCGCCGATTCCGCGCCGCCGCGAAGGTCGGGGGTGAGGCAGCGCCGTTGCTGTGCTGGGTCATGACTTGCTTTCCCTTCCGCTGTGCACCGCTGTCGAGGCCAAGTTGTCGAATAGTTTCCTTGTCGCCCGGCGCTTGTAGCGGAGCCGGCAAGGCGGCTTGGGCCCTACCACGAACGTGGCGTAATTTGGCGCCGGCTCGGCATCGATCAATTCCAGTTCGAAGCGGCGGAGCAGCACACTCCAGATGGCTTTTACTTGCAGGTAGGCGAAGGTCATGCCGATGCAGGCATGCTTGCCGCCGCCAAAGGTGATGATGGCATGCCTGGCCTTACGGTGTTCCTGGCGATCGGGGCTGAAACGCTCGGGGTCATAACGATCCGGTTCCGGAAACACTTCGGGAAGCCGGTGGGATACTGCGGGCGAAATCAGCGCCAGCCACCCGGCGGGCATGACATATTGCCCGTACGAGAAATCACTGAGGACCTCGCGCATCAACATGACCAGCGGTGGGTGCA
>DASZFN010000337.1:0-1648 GCA_035939715.1 Gemmataceae bacterium
ACCTCGGCGGCCTGCGCCGGCGTGCGCGCTCCGGCCAGAACGTCCAGGATCGCCGCCGTCATCTGCCGCGCTTCCCGGCTGGCATCCTTGCCCAGGCGAACCCCACCAGGCGTGTGCCGCCGGCGTGATTTTTTCTTGGACGCCGCATCAGCTTGTTCACACACGCCGTTTGTCTGGGTTGAGCTCATGCGTCACCCCCGTTCTCCGGCAAGGCGGCGCGGAGTTGTTCCAACCCCTCGTCCAGGGGCGATGTGCCCGGAGGCGGCGGCTCTTCCTGGCCTTCGTCGACCAGACCGGTCACTACTCCCGCCGGACACACCGGCTCGGGCAACTCCAGACCAGGCTCGACGACGGTCGCCGGCGTCAAGTCCACCTCTTGCCGGGCCTCCGCCGCGCCCGTCAATATCAGGCGCTCGCCTTCGGCGTGCACGCTGAACGGTTTGCCACCCACCTGGCCCGTCACATAGAACGGCTTCCGGGGCACACCGTTCCGGGCCAGCTCCAACGCATTAGCCGCCACGCGCGCTTGCAGTGTCTTCTTCACCTCCGAGGCTGCGCCGAAGAACCGGTCCGCCGGCACCAGACCATCGATGCCATTGTGCGTGCGGGCAAAATTGTAATGGTCCATGAACAGACCGATACGACGCTGGGCGTCGCCCAGGTCGATGAAGATCGCGCTCTCGATACATTCCCGCCACAGCGTTCCCCAGAAGCGTTCGATCTTGCCCAGGGTCTGCGGCCGCCGCGGCGCCGCCACCACCTGCTTGATGCCGCGCTTCTCCAGCTCCTTCGTGAACGCGCTCTTGCCACGCCAGGTCACGTACTGGCTGCCGTTGTCCGTCAAAATCTCCTCGGGCGCGCCATACGACGTGAGCGCCGCCCGCAGCACCTCCAGCACCAGCGCCGACGACTGGCTGGCGTGCAGCCCGTAGCCGACGATGTAACGCGAATGATCGTCCATGAAGGCCACCAAGTAGACCCGCCGATTTTGCCGTTTCAGGACGAACGTGAATAGATCGGTTTGCCAGAGTTGATTGGGCCTGGCACGTTCAAAGCGCCGCACCTTGTCCGGGTGCGGCCGCGTGCTCACTTCCTCGAGCTCGTAGCCGGCCTCGTGCAGCACCCGCGCCACCGCCGTGGGACAAGCCGGCAAAGCCGGGCCGCGCACCAGCAAATCGCTGATGCGCTGGCAACCCCACTCCGGATGCTCCGCCTTGAGCATGAGAATGGTACGCTTGGTCAGGTCCGGCAGCCGGCTTCCCTTGGGTCCGCCCCGGGGGTGATCCATCAAGCCACCCGGACCTTCCTTGTCAAAACGACTCTTCCAGGCATACAGCGTATGCTTGGACAGCCCGATCATGGCCGCGAAGTCACCGGCCGGCAAACCGCTCCGCCGCCAGGTATCCAGCAAGAGCAGGCGTTGCGTCGGCGACAACGGCGGTGTCTTGGCTTGCCCCGGCTTGACCAGACGCCGGCCACGCGACCGACCCGGCAACCGCGGGATGGCAAACAGCCGCCCTTCAATGCCATCCCGATCATCTTCCAGCGGCGGCTCGGCGTCGGCATCGACAGGCGAATTCGTCTGTTCACCATCGGCAGACCGACGCGGCCAGGGAGCGACGGCCGGGTTGGGCTCGGCCTCCACTCC
>DASZFN010000338.1:0-2892 GCA_035939715.1 Gemmataceae bacterium
GGCGAGTGCAGGCCGAGAAAGAAAGCCAGTGCCACGCAGGAGACCATAGAAATGGCCACACAGTTGTTGTCCATGTCGCCAAACCCTTCCAAGGCGGCCCTGTTGTTGCCGCTGTAATAGCTCATGTTGAGCTCGTAAGCGAGATAGCCCTGGCTGAGGACGATGACCCAGGCGAGTTGCTTGAGCTTCTGGACGCTGTCGATGGTGGTGATACCCACCAGAAACGGCAGCACAATCTTGGCGAGCATCTCAATAAATGCCCAGGCGGCGCCGCGGTGCGGCGCCATGAAGGCCCCGAAGGTCGCCCAGAGCATGAAGCCAACGAGCGACACGACCGTCAGCCGGGCCCGGCCGAAGCTCCAGTTGCCCAGACCCTGCACCACCCAGCCGATCAAAAGAGCGATGGCCACGATACGGCTGTAATTGCCGATCGGCACGGACCAGAACCACATCGCTTCCGGTTTGATGATGGCGAAGCAAATGTAGATCAGCAGCCCGACAAACGGATTGACGAGTGCAACGGCGGCCCCGCCGTAGGTCATCAGGTAAGTGAAAATCAGTCCCTTCATGGAGACGGCCGGCCCGGGAAGAGCAAGGAGTTAAATGATATCGGCGAAATTCTTTTCCACGCGGCGGAAGTAGAGGCTGCCGACCAGGAAGAAACAGACGCTGACCACGCCGGACAGAATGAGGGCGTACCAATTGGGCGGGCCGCCCAGCATGGCCTGGCGGAAGTTCATAATGAGGCCATGCGCGGGATTCAGAGGCAGGAACAGGGCGCGCTGGGCGCCGATGACTGTCTCGGATTGAAGGTAAATCGCCGGCGTGGCGAACATCCAGATCTGCGTCAGGAACGGCATGACATGGCGAAAATCGCGATATTCCACGGTCAGGGCGGCCAGGAGGGTGCCGATGCCCAGGGCCGCAATGATGAGAAACAAAACAATCACCGGCAGCAGCAGGATGCCCCAGCCGGGCGCACCCCCGTGACCGCCGAGCGCGTAGATGCCCATGAGCACGGCCAGCATGCCCAGGCCGATGGCAAAGTCGAGCAGCCCGGCCCCGGCGGCGCTGATGGGGATGCTCACACGCGGGAAGTAGATTTTCGTGACCAGGTTCTGATTGCCGACCACGCTCTGGGCCGCGGAGCTGATGGCGTTGGCGAAAAACGTCCAGGGCAGCAGGCCGGCAAAGACGAACAGCGGGTAGGCGATGGGCGAGTCCGGCTGCGCCGCCACGCGCGCCAGAAACAGCGTGAACACCGCCATGGTGGTCAGCGGCTGGAGCACCGCCCAGGCCGCCCCCAGCACCGTCTGCTTGTAGCGCACCTTGACGTCGCGCCAGATCAGAAAATACAAGAGCTCGCGGTAGCGCCACAGCTCGCGAAAATCGATGAAATGCCAGCCCCGCTTCGGCTCGATGACGAGCAGGGGGAGATCGTCGACCGCCACGGCCGCGGCGTGTCCGGCAGCGGAGGCGCCGTTGAGCGGCTTGCCTGGACGGGACGCTTCCTTATCCCGGGCCAGTTTGGTGCCTGAACTCATGCCTTCTCCTGTTTCTCATTCCGAAAACGCGGGCGTCCTGAAAAAAGCGGCGGTCCTGCCTTCTCTTTTCAAACGGCTGAGAGCCGCAGCTTCGTAGGGCAGGTTTTCAACCTGCCGTCTGTACAGGCAGGTTAAAAACCTGCCCTACAGAATTCCTCAAACTGCCCGGGCGGAAAGCTCTTCCGCCCGGATTTCGTTGGTGATGCCCAGGAGTCTGTCGAAAGGCTCCAGGCAGGTTTCCCAGCGATGATTTTGCTCGACGTAACTGCGCCCGGCCAGGCCGAGCCGCCGGCGCCAGGCCGGGTCGTCGAACAGGCCGAGGATCCAGTCCGTCCACTCGCGCGGCGAAGAGGCGGACAGCAAATGCACCCCGGCCTCGGCGCCGAGCCCGGCCAGGCAGCAGGGGGAGACGATCGTGGGCCTGGCCATTGCCAGCGCCTCCAGCACCTTGTTCTGCAAGCCGCGGGCGATGCGCAAGGGCACCACCGCAACGGCGGCGCCGGCGACATGCGGCCGCACGTCCGGAACCTGACCCACGACAACCACGCCGTCCAGACCTGCCAGGCGGCGCACGGCAGGCGCCGGCTTCCGCCCGACCAGGTACAGTTTTGCGTCCGGCCGCTTTTGGTATACCCGCGGCCACACCTGCTCGCAAAACCAGCACAGCCCGTCAATGTTCGGGCGGTAATCGAGTGCGCCCGTGAACACACAGCTCGGCGCCGCTGCCTGAGCCTGGGGCTGGAAATAATCCAGATCGACCCCGTTGGGCACGGCATACACGCGACCCGCACTGCAGAAGGAGCGGTACAGATCCGCCTCGGCCTGGCTGACCAGGGTCACGGCGCGCGCCCAGCCGGCGAGGTCGCGCTCCAGCCGGCGCAAGCGGTGGCCTTCGGCTTGATAGAGCCAGCGCCGGGGTCCCTTGGCGGCCGCCGCATAGTCCAACCATTTCTGACTATCGACGTCCACCAGGTCGACCACGGCCGGTACGCCGCGCAGTTCTGCCATTTGCAAGTAGGGCGCCATGCTTGACGCGGAAGCGAGGACGGCGTCGAACGCAGTGTCGCGCGTCCAGTCCCGAAGCGTTTGCCGCAGAGCCGGCGCTGCGAAGGCCCCTGCTGTGGCGGTGCCGCCCACGGCCAGCGAAAGGCCGGCGCGAAGTTTACGCGCCCAGTTACCGAGCCTAACGATCTTCAACGCCGTGCAGCAAGAGCGCAGCGCGGCTTCCGTTTCGGGAAGGACGGGTTCATCAGCAAGGCAGGCAACGTACAGGTCCGCGTGCCCGGCCAGATGCTTCAGCAAATGCAAGGCGCGAATCCGGTCCCCCTTGTCGGGCGGGTACGGAACG
>DASZFN010000339.1:0-11628 GCA_035939715.1 Gemmataceae bacterium
CGGGAGTGGCCTCGACCAGGGCCACATCGTCCTTTTCGCCATGCACATACAAACAGCCGTCCGCGTAGCAGACGGCGCCGGGGCCGACACATTTGTCCTGCCATTTCACCTGGCCCGTGGCGAAGTCCACGCACAGCACTCCCTGGGAATGGGTGCCGTATAGGTGGCCGCCCAGGGCCACCGAGCCGCCGATACTGGTGGGCAATTTCGCGCTGAAGTAAGCCGGCTCGGCTTTTACTTCGCCGTTGTCCAGTTTCAGCTTGACGAGGCCGCCGCCGGCCCGCCCCGTGGCCGTGTAAATAGCGCCCTCATAGGCAACCGGGGTGGGGATATTGGCCGGACTGCCCTTGGCCGTGCGGTCGTCGCGCCATAAGAGTTTGCCGGTCTTGGCGTCGAGCCCGACCACGCCCTTGGCCAGGAACTGGACGTACTGCTTCATGCCGGCCAGGTCCACGACAATCACGGAAGCGTAAGCCGCCTGCTCGCCGAGGGGCGCTTTCCAGATGACGTCGCCGCTGTTCTTGTTGAGGGCGACAACGGTGGCGTCGTCGCCGCCCGGGGTGCAGACCAGGACATCGCCATCGATCAGGGGGGACTCGGCGTAGGCCCACATGCCGGGCTTGCCGCCGAAGTCCTGGCGAAGATTTTTGGCCCAGCGGAGCTTGCCCGTGGCCGTCTCCAGGCAAGCCAGGTCGCCGTCCGAGCCGAGCGCGTACAGCAACTCGCCATCGATGGTCGGCGTGGAGCGTGCTCCCGGGTATTGCGGTCCCTTGTTCAGTCCGACCTTGCCGAGGCGCTGGGCCCAGACCTGCGTGCCGTCCTTGACGGCCAGGGCCTGCACGAACTCGTTGTCCATGCCCTTGTTACTGACGAGATAGAGGCGGTCGCCGACGACCGCGGGCGTGGAATAGCCGCTGCCGATGTCCTTGACTTGCCACAGGAGTCTCGGCCCGTCTTTCGGCCATTCTTTCAAGAGCCCGGTTTCGTCCGAGATACCGTTTCGCTGGGGACCGCGCCACTGCGGCCAATCGGCAGCCTGCAGGAAGACAACCATCACGGCCACCACGAGGGAGCATCGACGTGCTTTCATTTGTGCACCTCCAGCGAAGATTATTCTGGACCCGGCGCCCCATCCAGGGCGCATAAGAGAAAGCTAGCGAGACAGGTTGGCAGCGTCAATTGCCACGCGGCCAAGCCAGGCCAGCAGCAGCAACAGGACCAGACCCCAGGCATGGCCTCCGAACATCGGCAGCTTGTGAACCGGTAAGCACCGCTCGGTGTCTGCAAACGGGAGCCTAATGCAATCGGGAGATTAGCTCATGACCATGCCACACGATTACCAGACACCGCGCACAACGGTGCGACGCATCCCTCAGCGGGGCGTTTACGATCGCGACACCATCCACCAGATCCTGGATGAGGGGCTGGTCTGCCATGTTGGCTTTGCCCTCCAGGGACGGCCGTACGTCATTCCCATGGCGTACGTGCGCAGGGAAGAGCAAGTCTGCCTGCATGGCGCGCAGGCGAGCCGCATGATGCGCGCCCTGGCGAGCGGCGTGGAGGTTTGTGTGACGGTGACGCTGCTGGACGGCCTGGTGCTGGCGCGGTCGGCGTTTCATCACTCGATGAATTACCGCTCGGTGGTAATCCTGGGAACGGGGGCCGCTGTCGAGGAGCCGGCCGAAAAGATCGCGGTGTTGCAGGCGCTGTCCGAACATATCATCCCCGGCCGCTGGCGCGACATCCGCGGGCCGAATGAGCACGAGCTGCGGCAAACGCTGGTGGTTGCCATCCCGATCCGCGAAGCCTCCGCGAAGATTCGCACGGGACCGCCGAAGGACGACGAGGAAGACTACGCACTGCCGATCTGGGCGGGCGTGTTACCGTTTCGGCAGACGGCAGGTCGTCCCGTTGCGGATCCACACGTGGCAGCGGGCCTGACCGCCCCGAGTTATGTCACGGAATATGGCGGTCCGGCGCGGGTATGACCCTTCGCCGGCAGAAGCGGGAAAGCGCCCTACGGCACCGGCCCCGCTGGTCTCCCCGGCCGGTTGCCGGGATTGCCAGCAGAAAAAGCGTCCCACAGCCGGACGGTGCCGTCCATGCCTGCCGAGGCCAGCAAGCGGCCGTCGCGGCTGAAAGCCAGGGCGTGCACGGCGTCGGTGTGGCCGCCGAGCGCGGCCAGCAGTTCCAGACTAGCCGCATCCCAGATGCGCACGATGGCATCATCCCCGGCGGCGGCCAGACGGCGGCCGTCGGCGCTCCAGGCCAGGGCGTGCAAGGCGCCGGCCTGGACACGCGGGGCCGGCAAGAGCCGCCACGTCTCCGTGTCCCAGAGGCGAATGACGCCATCCACGCCTGCCGAGGCCAGCCGTCGGCCGTCCGGCGACAGGGCCAGGCGAAAGGCGCGGCCGGCGTGTGCGGGGAAGAAATGGCTCGGCGGGCTGATGGTCATGCGCAGTATGCCGTTCGGACCGAGCAACCCGGCCGGCACGAACGCACTGATCACCAGCCCGGCGGCATCAGCAGCAGTGGGCCAGACGTGCCACACCGATACGCCGCCGTCCACGTCGGCAGCGGCCAGAAGGCCGTCCGGCCCGAGCACCACGCTGGTCAGCAGACCGCGAAACTCGTAGGCACGAACGCGAGCCCCGCTGGCGGCGTCACACAGATTGAGCGAACGGCTCGCCGCGGCTATGAAGCGGCCATCGGCCGTAAACGCCACGCCGAGCGCGCCCAGCCGGCTATGCTGCAGGGCCACCGGCTGGTCCCAGCGCTGCGCATCCCAGATCTTGACGGCGCCCGGCACCTGATCGCTGGTCTCCAGCGACCAGTAAGCGGCCGCCAGGCGCTGGCCGTCGCGGCTGAAGACGACTTCATGAACGGGACCGCTGTCGTTGAGCAGCGTGGTCAGCTTTTCGCCGGTCTGCACGTTCCACACATGAATGTCCCGGTCAATGCCGGCGGACACGAGCCGCAGGCTATCGGGACTGAAGGCGAGGCTGGTGACGCGGCCACGGTGCGCGGTCAGGATACGTAGCTCGCCGTGGGTCTCGCCGACAAGCGGCCGGCCGTCCCAGGCCCGCACCGTGTGATCGCCGCTGCCGGAATAGACGCGTGCGCCGTCCGGGCTGCAGACCACGCACCAGACTGCCTCCGTATGGCCCCGGAGCGTCAAGGCTTCCATGCCGGTCTCCAGGTCCCAGACCTTTACGGCGGCATCCTCGCCCCCGGAGAAGAGACGCCGGCCGTCGCGGCTGAAGGCGATGCTCCACACCGGGGCCGAGCGATGGCCCAGGGCCAACGCCTCCTGTCCCGTCGCCGTGTTCCAAATCTTGATGTCGCCGTCATCGCCTTGCATGAAGAACTGGCCACAGCACACCGCCAGCCGGCCGCCGTCGCGGCTGAAGGCGAGATCGCAAACGGCGGCGGCGTGCACCGGCAAGCGGGCTGCTTCTTGCCAGCTTGCCGTATCCCACAAACGCACCGTGCGGTCCTCGCCTCCCGAGGCGAGCCGGCTGCCATCGGCGCTGAAGACGACCCGGCGCACGCGGCGCACATGGCCTTCGAGCGAGCGCACATGGGCTCCGGTGGCGGCGTCCCACACCTGCATTGGACAATCGCCGGCCGTGACGATCTGCGTTCCGTCCGGACTGAAGGCGACGCTATAGGCGTAGGCGCCGTGCGCCAGCGTGAAGCAGACCTTGCCGCTGCTCACGTTCCAGACGATCACGCGTCCGTCCCAGGCCGCTGAGGCCAGCCGGCTGCCGTCGGGACTGAAAGCCAGGCCGCGGACCTGGTCGGTGTGCCCGGGGAGCGTGCGCACTTCCTCGCCCGTGGCGACATCCCAGAATTTGATGCGGCCGTCGCTGCCGCCGCCGGCCAGGCGCCGGCCATCCGGGCTGACGGCCAGGCCGTAGAGATGACTGCCCTGGTCCAGGGGCCGCGGGTTGCCGTAACGTTGCCGGCGTAGATAGTCCCATTCCCAGCCGCGCAGCGCCGCCGGGCACTGCTCCAGCAACTGCTCGGCGCGACGCACATTGCCGGTCGACCGTTCGCGCTCGACCAGCGCGATTGTCTGGTAATAGTGACTGGCGATCATTTTCTGCTGGGCTTCCTCGGTCTCCTTTTGCGCCTTGGCGGTGCGCGTCTGCTCATTCTTGATGAGCCGATTGCTGACGGCCAGGGCGACGACCGCGATCAGCAGCACGAGCACGCAGGCCACCGCTGCGGCGGCGACCACGGCCTGATGGCGGCGCCGCCATTTGCGGACCCGCTGCCACAGCGTTGGCGGCCGGGCCAGGATCGGCTTGTCTTCCAGGAAGCGGCGCAGATCGTCGGCGAGCTGCTGAGCGGTGAGGTAACGTTCGTCGGCGGCCTTGCTCATGGCCTTGCAGACGATGGTCTCCAGCTCCACCGGAATGCTGCGGTCCACTTTGCGTGGCAGCCGCGGCTCCTCTCCCGCGACTTGCCGCAACAGCTCGTGCCGATCGCGGCCAGGGAAAACCGGTTGCAGGGTCAATAGCTCATAGAGCGTGGCGCCCAGCGCGTAGATATCGGCGCGGTGGTCGACCGTGCCGGGACGGGCCAGGGCCTGCTCCGGGCTCATATAGCGAATCGTGCCGACCAGGTCGCCGGTCAGAGTAAGACCGGCGTCGCTGTTCAGCCGGGCCAGGCCGAAGTCGGTGATCCAGAGTTTGCCCTGCGTATCGATCAGCAGGTTGGCCGGTTTGATGTCGCGGTGGACGATGCCGACCTGGTGCGCATGTTCCAGTCCTTCCGCGGCTTGCAAGCCGAGATTGGCCACCATGCGGTAATGGGCCGCGCCGCGCCGGGACGAGCGCTCGGTGGTGACGGCCTCCCCGCGCCGCGGCGCCGGCTCGCGCGGCGGCACGGGAGCAGGCAGCACCTGGGAATCAAAGGGCACGGTTGGCGCCTCGGTGACGGGGTCGCCGCGCGGCGTTGTCGGCCGGCCGTGCTGCGCGCCGTTGACCGGCACGGCAGGCACTGCCGGGTCCTTCTCCTCCTGTTCTTTGAGGGCGCGGATCAGGGCGGAGAGGGTCTGGCCTTCGATGAACTGCATGGCGTAGAAGTGGACCGCGCGCTCGCAGCCGATCGCATAGATCGGCACAATGTTATTGTGGTGCAGTTGCGCGGCGGCCTGCGCTTCATTCTTGAAGCGTTGCAGTTGTTTGGCATCCAGTGCCGCCGTGAACGGCAGCACTTTCAGGGCGACGCGGCGGCCGAGCGAGATCTGCACGGCTTCATAGACGATTCCCATCCCGCCCCGGCCCACCTCGCGGACGATGCGGTAATCGCCGAGCGGTCCTTCCGGCTGAATGGCTGCCGGGGTCACGGAGTCCGGAGTGCTCGCGTCCATCCCGCGCCCCCAATGATTTCATGCGGCTTCCGGGGCAAGAAGCAGGGCATTAAATCATAAGTAAACCACGCGAGCGGCTGCGATACCACCGCGATGCGGGGCGATGGCAGAATTACCGGGTGAACCGGAAGGTGCGGCCGAAGCCGGTGTTTCGGAGGCCTGGGCCGCGGAGCACCGTTTTGCCGGCGCCGCCACCGGCACCGCCGCCACCGGCCGCGTCGTTGCCGCCGCCGCTCGTGAAACTATCGCTGTCCGGCGGACCGTGTCCCACGCCGGGATTAATCGTGGGTTGCGCGGTCAGGGAAGTGATTGAGCGGCCCATGGGGCCCGGTTGACTGGAAAAGCTGACGTTGATTCTGACGTAGCGGCCGGTGAACTCATGCGGTCGATTGGGGATGTAATCGATCGTTCGCCGGTAAGGGATGGTCGCCTGAGCGCGGGCGCAAGGCGCCAACAAGGCAGTCGTAAGCACGGCGGCGACGAGAGACAGCGCGAGGCGCATCATGGCCGAATTCCTCCAGTGCGGCAGAGTGATGCTCTTCCCCATCTCCACCGGCACCTGCTCATTATCGTGACACGGATGAAGGGAAGCAAGGCCGGGAAGCAAAATCAGCACGACGCAGCCTGTCCGCCGCTGCCCGCGGCGAACACGGCCTTGACCTCGACTACGAACCCCGGCAGCACCTCCGATGTGGCCCTGGCCGCCGCGGCAAAGACGCCATGGACGCGATAGCTTTCCCCGTCGAGGCAGAGCACGGTGATCTGATTGAGCTCGGGGTCGACGATCCAGTATTCAGGAATTCTGGCAGCCGCATACTCAGCGCGTTTGATCTGCAAATCGCGTTCGCGGTTTTCCGCGCCTTCGCTCAGAACCTCCATGGCCAGGTCAACGCCATCCGGCTGGGCGCGCGGGTTTACGATGCGACCGGGTCGAAAGAACATAATGTCGGGCTCGCGAAACTTGCCCTCCCCGAGACGCACCGGCAAGGGCGCAAAGTAGACCTCGCCAAGCCCCCGGGCCACGACAAAAGCTTTGAGCAATGAGAACAAGTAAGCGACAATCCGCTGATGGAGGGGAGTCGGCATCGGCAGGACCTCTAGACAGCCGTTGGACAGTTCTACCATGTGATTGCTGCCGTTGAGCGCAAGATATTGGGTTTCCGTCCACTCTCCCTGGGCAGGGAACAACATGGCCACCTCCCATGCCGGTTCGCCCGGACGCGAAGGCATCCGCAATGACGCGATCGAGGAGCGATCCGCAACCGTCATGCATCCAGCTCCGGGGAAAACACCGCATTCGCGGCAATTGTATTGTCAAGCTAAACCAACATCTTCCGAATCTTCTCGATCTCGCCATCCAGCCCCTGATCCTTGAGTTTGAGCTTCTGCACGGAGTCAATCCCCAGCCCGATCTTGATGCCGTGCTTGAGGAACGGCGTGTCCCAGACCGAGCGGTTTTGCAGGCGCTCTTCCGTGCCGATGCTCTTGAGAACGGCGACGCCGGTGGCGTCGGCGGCGATGCGGTCGCGGCTGGCGATGATGAGCTTCGGCTCGGCGGTGTCGCCGTTGGAGGGACCGCCGAAGACAAACGACTTGCTGCCGTCCAGGATGTTCAGGGCCGGCGTGATGCCCAGGTTCAATTCAGCAATGCGCGCGACGAGCGGATAAACCTCCCTGGCTTCCGCTTCCGGGTCTTCCTTGATGCCGCGGCGGCGCTTGCTCTTGAGGCGCTTCTGGTCAAAGAGATCGTTGTTGCTGAAGGTGGCATGGAACTCGCGCCGCGAACGGTGATGGCTCATGCCGACGAACGCCTTCATCGACATGGTGAACCAGGCCTGGAAGTGCGTCTTCACCACCGGCACGTTGATGACATGATCGACCGCAAACAGCAACTCCGCCATTTCAAAGCCGTTGGGCCAGTTGCTCGCCAGCTCCGGCTTGATGCGGCGCCAGTGCTCGGTGCCCTTCGGCCGGCCCAGCCGTTCTAGCTCTTCGGCCGCATCTTCCAAACCTACTGCCACGACAGGGGCCTTCACATCGCTGATCGCCTGGCTGACGGCGTCCAGGTGGCCGACCCGCTTCATGACGTCAATGGTCTTCGGCGTGTTGACGTCGAAGAGAGGAGAGAACGACCGGTCGGCGACGATGATCCGCTTGGGGCCGCGCTCGGCGACGACCTTGATGACGGCATAGAGGACTTCGGGGTTAGTGGTGGTCGGGCTCTTAAGGGCGCCGGTGACGTTGGGCTTGATCAGGACAGTCTGCCCTTCCTTGATGAAGTCCATGCCGCCCGCCAGCTTCACGGCCCGGCGCACCGCTTCTTCCATGTTGGAGCCGCGCGCGATGCCGACGTCGGCCGAGGCTGGCGGCTTCACTTCCGCACCAAACCCAAAACGCGGGCACAGCCCCAGGCCGACGGCCAGCGTGCCGGCGGTCTTCAGGAACTCGCGTCGATCACGCCGGACGTCGTGAGTATGCATGAATGATCTCCTTATTTCGTGTCTTCGCGTCTTTCGTGGTTTGAGCTTACCAACTGGCGAAATTCGCCGCAATGCTTTAGCGTTGCTTCTTGAGCCATGCTTCGAGTCCTTCGCGGAGGCGGTTGACTTGATCATTCAGGCCCTTGGCGTCCTCAGCCCTGACCGGCGCAGCGTGATGCATGAGCCGGGCGGTCCGGCCACGCAGGCGCTCGATCTCGTCCTGGAAGGCTTCTGGGGCGGGATTTTCGGCTTTCTTGTTATTCGCGTATACCTTCCGCAGCACGACCCAGAGCCGATCGTTCTCCGCGATGACCGCGGCGGTGTGTGGCATGTCCTTGGCGAACTGCTTGTGGCAGTCCGTGCAGACGTTCATCAGGGAGAACTCCGTCGGTGGTTTGCCGACGTCGTGGTTACCATGACAATCGATGCAGACGGGATACTTGCGGTTGATGCTTTTGGTCAGGTCCCAGTAGTGCTTCCCCTTGCGAAAGGTCTGGGCTTGGCGGCTGTGGCAGTCGGCACAGGCGGCCATGTGCGCGCTCAGCTTGGTGCCGATGAAGCCGTGCTGCTCTTCGTGGGCCGAGCCGTCCTCATCTGTGTTGCCGCCGTGGCAATCGTTGCACGAGAGCCGGTTGCGGTCGTGAATGCTGCGAGCGAAATCGCGCACCGGGGTGGTCAGCTCGCGGCCGGCCTTGAGGTGGCAGCGGACGCAGTTGGTTTTCTGGAAGGGCAATGGATCGGCAGGGTTCCAACCCTTCGGAAGATTAAGCGGTTTCTCCTCGGCGGGGGGAGCTGTTTTTTGTGGCGTGGCACCAGTCGTTTGCAAACCCGGAGCTCCCCTTGCTGATATAAGACGCATAAGCCCGAAAAAGCTTGCAGCCAGTAGAATCGCGGCAGTCCAGCGGGTCATGACCGAGCGCTACTTTCCAGAGGTTGGAGCGATCAGGCTTAATGTACTGCAGAACGATCGGCAAAGCAGCGCGGCGCGAGACAGAGCCTCGCGGGCAGTGCGTTCCCAGGCGGAGCCTGGGAACGAGGCTGTGAGGGCTCGCATTGGAAAAGGCTTGACAGTATAATATACGGGCTTTAAGACTTTAGTGCGGACCGCACTGCTCATGACTGGCAGGGTGGGTCGAGTTACGACAGCTCCGGGGAACTGCCTCACGTTATTCCCCAAAAACGAGGGCGGACCGGACACCGGCAATGGATGGAAAGCCGCGTGTCCCCGGGCGCGTTGAGCGCGAACGGCCGACTCGCGGGCCATGACTTTAACTGATCCGGTTATCCATTTGCCGCAGCGCCCGGCGTCGATGCGCCGGGATTTATTATATTCCATTGCCTGGTCCTGGGTGCGCTTGCAGCTAAGCCGTCCTTAACCACTCTTGGAGTCGACATATGCAGGTCGTGCAGGAACCGTTGTCCCACGCCGTGGATACTACGGCCTTGTTGTCCGCGCTCAATGCCCTCAAGAAAGGCGACTTCTCGGCGCGCCTGCCGGTCGACTGGACAGGCGTGGCCGGCAAGGTAGCGGACACGTTCAACGAAGTGGTCGAGTTGAACGAGCGCATGGCCAAGGAGCTGGAGCGCCTGAGCCGGGTCGTCGGCAAGGAAGGAAAGCTTAGCCAGCGGGCCTCCCTGGGCGATGTCAGCGGCGCCTGGGCGGATTCGGTCGAGTCCGTAAACACCTTGATCGGCGACCTGGTCCATCCGACCAGCGAGACGGCCCGCGTGATCGGCGCCGTGGCCCAGGGAGACCTATCGCAAACCATGGCCCTGGAGATCGACGACCGGGCCCTGCAGGGCGAGTTCCTGCGCACCGCCAAGACCATCAACAAGATGGTGGACCAGCTGGGCTCGTTCGCCGCGGAAGTCACGCGCGTGGCCCGCGAGGTCGGCACGGAAGGCAAGCTCGGCGGCCAGGCCCAGGTCAAGGGCGTGGCCGGCACCTGGAAGGACCTGACCGATAGCGTGAACTCGATGGCCGGCAACCTGACGGCCCAGGTGCGCAATATTGCCGACGTCACCACCGCCGTGGCCAACGGCGACCTGTCCAAGAAGATCGCCGTCGACGTTAAAGGCGAATTCCTGGAACTCAAGAACACCATCAACACGATGGTGGATCAGCTTCGTTCCTTCGCCTCGGAAGTGACGCGCGTGGCCCGCGAGGTCGGCACGGAAGGCAAGCTCGGCGGCCAGGCGCGCGTGGAAGGCGTCTCCGGCACCTGGAAAGATCTGACCGATAACGTGAACTCCATGGCCGGCAACCTCACCAGCCAGGTGCGCAACATTGCCGCCGTCACCACGGCCGTCGCTAACGGCGACCTCTCCAAGAAGATCACCGTCGATGTGAAAGGCGAAATCCTCGAGCTGAAGAACACGGTCAACACCATGGTGGACCAGCTCAGCTCGTTTGCTTCGGAAGTCACGCGCGTGGCCCGCGAAGTCGGCACGGAAGGCAAGCTGGGCGGCCAGGCGGATGTCAAGGGCGTGGCCGGCACCTGGAAGGACCTCACCGACAGCGTCAACTTCATGGCCGGCAACTTGACCGCGCAGGTGCGCAATATCGCCGACGTCACCACGGCCGTGGCCACCGGCGACCTGTCGAAAAAAATCACCGTCGATGTGAAGGGTGAAATCCTCGAGCTCAAAAACACGATCAACACGATGGTGGACCAGCTTAGCTCGTTCGCGGCGGAAGTGACGCGCGTCGCCCGCGAGGTGGGCACGGAAGGCAAACTCGGCGGCCAGGCACAGGTGAAAGGCGTATCCGGTACGTGGAAGGACCTCACCGACAATGTGAACTTCATGGCCGGCAACCTTACCAGCCAGGTGCGCAACATCGCCGATGTCACCAAGGCCGTGGCCAACGGCGACCTGTCGAAGAAAATCACCGTTGATGTGAAGGGCGAAATCCTGGAGCTGAAGGACACCGTCAACACGATGGTGGATCAGCTCAGCTCGTTTGCCTCGGAAGTGACGCGCGTGGCCCGCGAGGTGGGCACGGAAGGCATCCTCGGCGGCCAGGCCGACGTGAAAGGCGTGGCCGGCACCTGGAAGGACCTCACGGACAGCGTGAATTTCATGGCCGGCAACCTCACCAGCCAGGTGCGCAACATCGCCGACGTCACCAAGGCTGTGGCCAGCGGCGACCTCTCCAAGAAGATCACCGTCGACGTCAAGGGTGAAATCCTCGAACTGAAGAACACCGTCAACACGATGGTCGACCAGCTCAGCTCGTTCGCCGCCGAAGTGACGCGCGTGGCCCGCGAAGTCGGCACTGAAGGCCGGCTGGGCGGCCAGGCCGATGTGAAGGGCGTGGCCGGCACCTGGAAGGACTTGACCGACAACGTGAACCTGATGGCCAGCAACCTGACCGTGCAGCTTCGCGACGTGTCCAAGGTTGCCACCGCCATCGCCATGGGCGACCTCACCCAGAAGATCACCGTCGATGTGCGCGGCGAAATTCTGCAGATCAAGGACGTGATTAACACCATGGTGGACCAGCTTAGCTCGTTTGCTTCGGAGGTGACCCGCGTGGCGCGCGAAGTCGGCACTGAAGGCCGGCTGGGCGGCCAGGCCCAGGTCATGGGTGTCGCCGGCACGTGGAAAGACTTGACCGACAATGTGAATTTCATGGCCGGCAACCTCACCGGTCAGGTGCGCAACATCGCGGAAGTAACGACCGCCGTGGCCAACGGCGATTTGTCCAAGAAGATCACGGTGGACGTGAAGGGTGAGATTCTGGAACTGAAGAACACTATCAACACG
>DASZFN010000340.1:0-10865 GCA_035939715.1 Gemmataceae bacterium
CCTGGCTGGCGACCGCATAGATCACCTCGCGCAGGCGGCTGGCGCCCAGCGCGATGAAGTTGAGCAACAGGACCACCACCAGTAAAGGATCCAGGATTTGTATCACAGGGACCTGCTCACGAGCAAAATCATGGCAAACGCGGCCAGCACCGACGCGGCCACCAGCAGCCGCGGCACATGAATAAGCCGCAGCCGGGCCATCGCCGATTCCACCACGCCCACCCCCACCATCAGCAACAACAGCGCCACGAGAAACAGCCCCCAGTCGGCCCACACGTTGCCGGTGCTGAACGGAACCGCAATCGGCACGATGAGGGCGCCGAAAACAAAGAGCTTCAGTGCTGCACCATAATGAATGAGAGCCAGCCCTGGCCCGCTATGATCGAGCACCATGACCTCATGGATCATCGTCAATTCAAGATGTGTGTTCGGATCGTCAAAGGGAATGCGGGCATTTTCGACCAGCAACACCACGAACCAGCTCACCAGCACCAGGACCAGGGCGGCGCCGCCAATCTTCCATTCGGCCGCCAGCGGCCCTTGCAGCATGCCGGTGAGGCTCAAGTTGCTGGGGCTACTGTCCGGTTGCCATTTCGACAGCCGGGCCAGCACCAGGAATCCGAGAAAGAGTGCCGGCTCGGCCAGGCAAGCAAATGTGACCTCACGGGCTGCCCCCATGCCCTCGAACGACGACCCGGTATCGAGTGCGGCCGACGTCGTAAAGAAGCGGCCGAGCGCCAGCAGGTAAGCGAAAAGGATGACGTCCCCTGCAAAGAAGAGAGGCGCGGCATGGCTGCCCAGAGGTATGAGTAGCGCCGCCAGAAAAGTCGCAGCGAACGTGACCACCGGGGCGGCGCGAAATATCCAGGTGGTCGTGTCGCCGAATACCGTGCCCTTCTGAACCAGCTTGGAGAGATCGTAATAAGGCTGGAAAAGAGGCGGACCCATGCGGCCGGCGAAGGCAGCCTTGGTCCTGGCAATCACGCCCAGCAGCAAAGGCGGCAGCGTGACGACCAGCAGTAAATGGATCAGCGTATGCACCATGTCGCTCACGAACGCCACAAGAACAGAACAATCAGGATCACAAAAATGTACAGCAGATAGGCCTGGATCCTTCCTTGCTGAAAAATGCGGCAGTAACTTGCCAGCCGCGCTGCCAGATGCATGGTTGGCATGATGGCTCCTTCCAGCGTGGTGTCGGCGACCTCGCTGTGAAAATGCGCCGCGCCGGGAAACAGGCCCGCCGGCCGTTGCTCGCGCACCTTCGGTTGCAGCGCCCAGCCAAAAAATCCGACCAGCATCTGGGCGAAAGACGAGGAGGTGTACTGCATGCGCGGCTTTGGCGCCGCATAGCCGCAGTCCCAGGTGCCGGCCACGGTCGCGCCATGACGGCGCAGGCATGTCCAGTAAAACATGCCCGCTACGCCAATCAGCAATGCCAGCATGAGCCCGGCGGCGCTGATCCAGTGAAGCGGCGCCAGACCATTCAAGGTCAGTCCCGATAGCGCGACTTCATCCGGGGACCAGGCAAAGACCGCGCGCTCCAGCAATGGGCTTACGACCGCGGGCGCCAGCCCGATCAGGAAACAGCAAGCCGCAAGTACCAACATCGGCGCCAGCATGGCCGGCCCGGTTTCGTGCACGGGATAGGCGTGCTCCGAGCGTGCGTTTCCGAGAAAAACCGCTCCATAGACTTTGACAAAACAAGCCACGGCCAGGGCGCCGATCAAGGCCAGGGCCGGGGCAGCAAAAGCAGCGCCCACGTAAGAGGCGCCGCCTTCGGCTCCCAGGCAGCGAAACAGACCGAGATAGAGCAGCAGTTCGCTGACAAAACCGTTGAGCGGCGGCAAGCCGCAAATAGCCAGGGCGCCGATCAGAAACGCTAGCGCCGTGCAAGGCATTGCCTTGGCCAGGCCGCCCAGGTGATCGATGTCGCGCGTATGCACTGCATGAATCACGGCGCCGGCATTCAGGAAGAGCAAGGCTTTGAAAAGGGCGTGGTTCCACACGTGCAGCAAGGCCCCGCCCAGGCCGAGCAGGATCCAATCAACCCGTTCGAGCGACCGGCCCAGCAAGGCGAGGCCGAGTCCCATGACGATGATGCCGATGTTCTCAATGCTGTGATAGGCGAGCAGGCGCTTGAGATCGTGCTGGCTAATGGCAAACACGACGCCGAGCACCCCCGAAACCGCGCCCAGGATAAGAAGCAAGCTCCCCCACCAAACCGGCGGCGCCGGCAACAGCGCGCAGATGCGCACCAGGCCGTAAATCCCCATCTTGAGAAGCACGCCGGACATGAGCGCGGACACATGGCTCGGGGCGATGGCGTGCGCGCTCGGCAGCCAGACATGCAAGGGCATGAGGCCCGCCTTGATGCCAAAGCCGGCCACCGCCAGCAGAAAGATTGCGGCGGCCAGACCGGGAGAGATAGCCTCGGCGGGAACGCGCACGAGGTTGAAGCTTCCGGTCGCTCCATGCAACAGCGCGAAGACGGCGAACAGGCACAGCGCCGCTGTATGCGCCGCCGCCAGGTAGAGCCAGCCGGCCTGGCGCGCGGCTTGATCCTCGTCCTCGGTTGCTACCAGGAAAAAGGCGGACAGGGCCATGCCCTCCCAGCCCATGAGAAAGAGCACGCCGTTGCGCGCGATCACCAGGAGCGCCATGCCCGCCGTGAGAATGCCGTAGAAGAGACGCAGCTTGCGGCCGGTATCCGGATGTTCGGATTGCTTCCAGTAGCTCAAGCCGTAGACATTGCCGAGCAGGGCTACCAGGAACACCGGCGCCAGGAACCACGCGGACACACCGTCCAGGCCCACGCGAAATTCGCCGCCCGGCACGGACCACGGTATGATGACCTCTTCCGCCTCTCCGCCGAAGAACCAGGCCAGGGTTGCGGTCAGTCCCAGCGCATTCCCGGCCACGGCAAGAAGCACACTCAGCAACTGCCCCGCGTTGGAACGCCGCTGGCAAAGCAATCCCGGCACACCGCTTAGCGCAAGCCCGGCGATGGCGAGCAGGAGGAGAATCATGGCCGCTCCTCCTGCCCCGCCGGGGGTTGTGGCAAGACGCTCTCGACCCGCTGCAGTTCCTTCAGGATCTCATCCCGGGATGCTTGACTGGTGATGGCTGTCTTGAAAGCGGCGTCGTGCAAGGCAAAAGACAGCCGCGACAGCAGGTGCAGGTGAGCCCGCACGGTCGGGCTGATCAAGGAGAAGAGTGCAAAAACCGGTTGCCGATCCAGGGCGCCGAATTCAATCGACTTCTCCAGGAAGCACAGGCAGATGGACGGGCGCTGCACGTGCAACACCACCGGGTTGCGTACATGTGGGATGGCTATGCCGTCGCCGATCCCGGTTGAGCCCATGGCTTCGCGAGCGAGAAGCACGCGAAAGAGAAATTCGCGATCCACCTCGTCGGGAAGGCGCATCGCTTCCACCAGTGCGCGTAGGACGGATTCCTTGTCATGCCCTCCCAGCCGGTAAAAGATGCCGCCGGCTTCCAGCGCATCCGCGAGCCGAGGCAGGACGGCGGCGTGGCTCTCCGGCTCCGCGAAAATCTCCACGGAGACATTGATCTTCCGCGCGGTGGCCCACTCGAGCAGCTCCGCGCGGTTAAAGCGATACTGCTCGTTGACCCGGTACGCCGGCAGGCTTCCCTGGTTGATCCAGCGGTAGATGGTTTTTTCCGAGACCGACAACAGCTTGGCCGCGTCTCGAACGCTGAGTTGCATGCGTTGCTTCCATTCGCCAACGTGCCCGCTCCCTGGACATCGGCAGACAATTTACGCGGAACGTCCAAAGATGTCAAAGCGTGTTTTGAGAAGTCGGATGAGGTGCACGCCTGCGTGCTCTGCGAGAAACTTCGAGAGGAACTCATCCCATGACGACACGGTTTTCACGTGGCTGCGTCGCTTCTATGATCTTCCCCTGTTCCGCGCGGAGCGGCCGCAACACCGCAAGCCGCTCGAATCCATCCGCAAAGCCAAGCAATTTCTGGAACGGGACCTACCTGGCCGCCGAGTTGGAGCACTCGTCCCGGCTCATGGACCGCGGCCTGTTTGCCAAGCAGAGCTCTCCCAGCCAGCATTTGCCACAGCGAACCTCGCGTTGACCGCACGAAAAACCGCGCTCCTCCGGAATTTTCCCAGAAGCGAAGAGCGCGGCTCTGGAGCCTCCCAGAGATGAGGAAGGGGAGTCTAAGCGGTTGGCTGGCGGGGTCAAGGAAAATCTGGAAGTGAGGGCAGCGGTGCGTTTGCGATTCGGCATCGCTTTTGCCCCGTTTGACATCGTGCAACGCATGGCTGCGAGGTGCCCCCATGACCAATCCTCGGACGGTGCTGGTTGTCGAAGACAATCCCCTTGAGCGCAAAGGAGTTGCCGCCGTACTCGGCCAGGAAGGCTACGATGCCGTGGTTGCCGCCAATGGCAAAGAAGCCCTCGAATGCTTGAGCAGTAAGCCAACTCCAGACGTAATGCTCCTGGACATGATGATGTCGGAAGTGGACGGCTGGCAGCTTCTTAAACTTCTTCGCCGGTACCCCGCCCTGTTAGCCATGCCGGTCATCATCGTGACTGGGCTCGGCATCGCCAGCCTCGAATGGGCGCGTTCGCTTGGCGCGGCCGGGTTGGTTCGCAAGCCAGTCGAGGTGGAGCATCTCAAAGGCGAACTAATCCGCGTGCTCGCTTAGGAAATGAGGCGCACCATGATCTATGATGAAGCGCTTCGGGAAGCCGAACGCCGCTGGGGCGAGAAAGGCTATGTCCGCATTCAAGCCACCGAATTCAATCGCTTCCGAGTTGGTTGGCAGCATGATGGCGTGTTTTGGGTCAAGGGCGTGGGACGGACCTGGGAAGAAGCATTTGAAGCTGCCGACCGTCGCCGTGAGGCCGATTGCTTGTCCCTCACCGCTCCACGTTGGCGCTAAATCAACTTGAGCATAATCGGGTATCGGTCCACCCTGCCCATAAGAGCCGGCAGGCGCGGCAACGTTATCGACGCTCCTCAATTCTTGTTCCGTCAGGGAGTGTAATAATCACAACCGTCTCAAGCATCGGCTTAACCCTCAGAATGCCCCGACGGCCAAATGCCAGCGAGCAAAAGCAATCCATGGTATTCAGGCAAGGTAATCTAGACTTCCAGCGCGATTGCTTCTGACCGTGCTTCGCTCCCCAGGCCAAGGCGCTTGCGGGCCTCGTTGAGCCTCGACTTGGTTGTGAGGCACCAGGCGGTATGCAATTCGAAATCCGCCTCGCTGGCATCGAGGACGTCCCCATCCCCGAGGTCGCTGCCAACCGGTTCCACAATGAGAAAGCCGCTGAAGGAGTCCAGGACGATGGCATCCTTCATGCGCCCCGACTTGCGCAGGAAGTCGATCCGTTGCTTGGAAATCCTACACGCCTGAAACTTCGCATGCATGGCGTTTTCCTTTCGGACCCTGTTCTTTGAGCCGCAAGCAGGATTGCCGGAGTTCGGCTGTGCCGCGGACTAGCGATGCTTGCGCTTGACACACTCTTCAATCAGCTCGATCATGCCGTCGTGCACGATAAACTTCACCATTGCCTCGCCGTGGAGGCCGCGAACCAGCATCTTGCGCAGTAGCGCGTCAATAACGCTATGAAGCTTGATGAGCTTCGCGTCGTTTGCCTGGCTGAGTCTGAATTCACCCGTTGGTCTGCAGGCAGGATCGCTGAGTTGCATGCGTCCCACCGGCGCCGAAAGATATTGCATCGAATCATCTCCGCACAAAAAAAGTGAGCCCATCAGGAGACGCTGTGGTTTCCTAACGGGCACTTCTTGATACCTGCGACAATAATTTCGCGGGCTCTTCGGATGCCTGTTGAGTAGCTTGGCGCTACCAGCCGTTCAGCGAGACTTTGCCAGCGGGCTAACGATGCTTGCGCCGGACACGCTCTTCGACGCTTGCGTGGGGTCCCAACCAAGGCGGGCTCCAGTTTGCTTGACCATTTCTTAATGCGACTATCATGCCAAAAGGGGGCAGTAAAAGGTAGCGACCGATGACGTTTGACGTAAGCATGTCGCTTTCAATGCCTTGGAGTGCAGCAGAATGAGGTGCGCCGGACCGGTGCCCAGACCTGGCCGGTGCGGCAGGGAAGCCGCAAATGGTCTCCGGCATACCTAAGGGGGTTACTTTATTACCAGACCGGGGGCAAAACACCTCGCGCGAAGCAGGATCCCTCCTCATGCCCTAGGTGACGGACGCCGGGCTGAAGGAGCTAGCCGGGCTCAAAAACTTGCAAACGCTGGAGCTTGCCGGCACGGCAGTGACGGACACGGGGCTAAAGGAGCTAGCCGGGCTGAAAAGCTTGCAGAGATTAAACCTTACTTACACCCGGGTGACAGACAAGGGGTTGAAGGAGCTGGCCGGGCATATGCCGAGCCGCCGTTCAGCGAGCAATTGCAGGCGGCGCCTGGCAAGATCAAGCGAACGTCGGAGCAGGATCGCTTGCAAGACCTGCTCCCTGAGATCAAGGAACTGGCGCAAAAGGTCGGCGGCTTCAAGCGGCTAGCGGACATCGCGGCCACGTTAGAACAGAGTAAGGAATAGCATGGCAATTACGGCCAGCGTGCTGAACTCCGGCCCGGTCACCGCGATGATCTGCTCCACGGTGACGCCGTTCTGCATCCTGGAGATGATCGAATCAGGTGACCGTTACCTGGTCCCGGACGTTATTGCCTCGCCGCGCAAACTCTGGCGACCAGCGCCATCACTAAAGCAGGAAAAGGGCCGGGCGGTCTCTTCATCCAGACTCCAGACCGCCTCACCATAGGGCCGACCGCGCCGCACGCTCAGGCGCAATCTTTCCACCTCGGCTGGCGGCTCGTTGACATGCTGCAGCCAGGAGTCAGGACGCGCGACCCGACCTGCATCCAAGGCCGGCATGCCCTCCCGAGCCTGAAGGGCGCTTGACCAGCGCCAGTCCTGGGCACGCTCGACGAACCCGGCCCGGAGCGGATTGCGCTCGCTGTAGCGCAGCACGGTGAGCCAATGCTCGTCCTCCTGGATGCGGCCGATCTGCTGGGCCTGAAAGACAGAGTGGGAAAACCCGCAGATTAATCAACAAACACAAACTCGTTGAGATTGAACAGCAACCGGCAGGCGCTGGCCAGGCCGTGCCTTTGTGCATAGGTCTTGAGCGCCTGGGTTTCGGCGGCTGTCGGCCCCCGTCCCAGTGCCAATGCGTACGCCGATTCCAATTGCTGCGACTCACTTGAGCTTAGCCGCCGCAGCCGCTCCGCGAAAAGCTCGGCCTGTTTGAGCATGAACGGATCGTTGAGCAAGACCAGCGCCTGCAGGGCCGTCAACGTCGTGCCGCGCACTGGTGTGTTCAGGTTCGGGTCCGCGCAATCCAGGCATTCGAGAAATGGATTCGGCACGCTGCGAACCGTAAAGCGATAAACCGTTCGCCGCCAGTTAGTCCGATCGTTGATCTTCTCAACGGCGCTGTGATCGTAGATCGGCGAATGATCGTCCTTGAAGCGGAACAGGTCGAAGCCTGGGCCGCCCATTCTGGAGTCAAGCTGTCCGCTGACGGCCAGCACCGTGTCGCGAATCTCCTCCGCCTCCAGACGCTGGCGGTTCATGCGCCAGAGGTAGCGGTTGTCGGCGTCCAGGCGCGAACCTGCGGCATTGTCTCCGGAAGATTGCTGGTAAGCGGCGCTCCGCAAGATCAGGCGATGCAGCTCCTTGAACGACTGCCCCCGGTCCCGGAATTCGACCGCCAGCCAGTCGAGCAGCTCGGGGTGGCTCGGCCGCGAACCATTCCAGCCAAAGTCGTTGGGCGTATCGACGATGCCGCGGCCGAAATGGTATTGCCAGACGCGATTGACAAGCGAGCGCCAGGTCAGCACGTTGTTGCGCTGCGCCAGCCATTCCGCCAGCGCCTGCCGCCTGCCGCCCTCGTTGACGCAGGCGGCGTCGTTGAAGTCGGCATCCAGGCCGCGCACGCAAGTGAGCGCCCCGGGAGAAACGCTGTCACCGGGATGCTCCACATCGCCGCGCTGGAGATCATGAATCGGCCGTGGTGCATGAGGCAAAACGGCAAAGACGGTTTGTTGCGCGCCGCAGGGCCGATCGCCGCGGTCGATGCCGGCGAACACCGCCTGCAACCGGTAATATTCCCGCCTGGGAATCGGATCGAACTTGTGATCGTGACAGCGCGCACAGTGGGCAGTCAGGCTCAGGAACGTCGAGATGGTATTGGACACCATGTCGTCGCGGTCGAGCAGGCGGGTCTTTTCCTTATCGACCGTGCCCTCGCGCAGCTCGACGTGACCGACGAAGTCCCACGGGCCGGCGGCGATGAAACCGGTGGCAGTGATTCCTTCTGGATCATGGGGAGAAAGCACGTCGCCGGCAATCTGCTCCTTGATGAAGCGCTCATAGGGCTTGTCCGCGTTGAACGCGCGGATGACGTAATCGCGGTACGGCCAGGCGTGATCGCGGCGTTTGTCCTTGTCGTAGCCGTGCGTGTCGCCGTAATGCACGATGTCCAGCCAGTGACGGCCCCAACGTTCGCCATAGCGCGGGGAAGCCAGCAGCCGGTCGATGAGCCGTTCATAGGCCCCGGGGCCACGGTCCTTGATGAAAGCGTCGCTCTCCTCGGGTGTCGGCGGCAGGCCGTGCAGATCGAACGTGACGCGGCGAATGAGGGTGCGCCGGTCGGCAGGCACGGCAGGCTGGAGGCCCCTGGCTTCCAGCGCCGCAAGCAGGAACGCGTCGATGGGGGTCCGCGCCCAGGTCTGGTTTGCGGTTGCGGGAATTGCCGGCCTGCTCAGCCCACGCAACGACCACCAGTCCGGCCCGACCTTCCACTTTGACTTGGCCTCCGCGAGCGTGGCTCCCCTGGGCCAAGCTGCCCCCTGATCGATCCACAAACGGATGTCCGCCACCTGTTCTCGGCTCAGACGCTCCCCCTGTTTGGGCATCTTGGGCTCGCGGCCGCTGATCATCGTCACGAGCAGGCTCTTGCCGGAATCCCCCACGACAATTGCCGGCCCTTCATCACCGCCTTTTAGCATCTGCGCGCGCGTCGTGAGATCGAGTCCGCCCCGAGTCTTTTGAGCGTTGTGACAGCGTAGACAGCGCTCTTGCAAGACCGGCGCCAGCTTACGGCTGAAGAGAGAGTCATCCCCCGCTCGTCCCCAGGCGGGCAAAAGAGCAAAGCTGATCAGCACAATCTGGAGCGTCTGCAATCTTCTCATGGCACGGAGGATTCCCAACAGCGTTACGTGAGTCGCGGGTTGCAGGCGCGGGCTCGCTCTATATGAGCGTGCGCGATTCAGCATAACCGGCACCGCGGGGCTTGTCCCCGTGGACTGGTGAGTGGCAGCCACCGGATGACCGAACTGGAATGCGATGTCCCCGCCGGCGGCCGCGCCGACGCCAACTTCGACCTGAAATGGAAATGAAGCATGTTTAACGATCGCCGCCCTGTTTGCCTCTTTTCTTTGCCGCGGCGGGCTGGTCCACCTTGGCGAGCGTTGCCTTGAGATCGAAAGGGGGCAGCTCGTTGGTGCCCTTGTCCACGTGCGCCGTCAGGGTGGAGGTTTTGGGCGTGGCGAACTTGCCGCCCAAGCGGTCGGGACCGATGTTTCTGCCGCTGTGATAGGCCGGCCATTCCACGACGACGCGATAGTCGCCGGCGGGGGCGCCGTCTTCCATGGCGTAGGTCGATAAGACAAAGCGGCCATCGCTGTCCGTCCAGGCCTGGGGCACAATTGATCGTGTGCCCCAATCGTCGAGGTGATGGAAAACCACCAGGGCGTCGGCCGCCGGCTGGCCGTTCACCAGCACCACTCCCGTGGTCGGAAAAGGCGGGTGGCCGCCGTATTTGTCGGGGCCGCAGGAGACCAGGCAGAGGCAACAACAAAGGGCCAGGATACGCCTCATGGATGCCGTCCTATCAAAATTCGGGAATCGTTTGGTTGTCCCGAAAACTGGTCAGCAGGATCACCACCCTGGGATCGAGACCCTGGCTGATGAACTGGACATGGCCGTCGGAAAAGAGGAAGTTGGCGCCGCCGTTGTGGAAACTGTAAAAGCCCTGGATGTTGGCACAATTGATGGTGCACGGGCCGCCGCCGGTCGGATTGAGGCCGTCGTAGGTGTTGCCGCCGATCCACTGGTCGCCGTTGGTTTCATCGGCCCAGGCGTTGCCGGACACGTAAAAACCAGTCGAGCTGGGATCGTAAGGGGGCGTGGCGTATTGCTTCATTCCGGCGACGTAAACGTTGGGGGCGCCGGCGCATTCGCCGACCATCCAGGTATTGCTGGTGCCGTCCACGATGTCCGCGATGCGGACCTGAAAATTATCGGTGAGGACGCCGTCGTGACCGATGTTTACGCCGGGCAAATAATTGCCCACGAAACGCCCGAGCAGGCCACTGATGGCAATGTAATCGCTGGCAGACACGGTCCAGGTGGGGTTGCCGGCATAGGGGCCATAAGCGTTCCCGCTATTGTCCCAGGTGTCCTGAAAGATGGCGCCCTGGCTCGGCGAGGAGGGGCACATGTAAACCTTCAAACGCGTGGCCGCGGGATTCAGGTCCGAATCCGTCACGTCGGTGTTGTTGGGCGCGTTGTTGAAGGTGACGCCGAGCGGGGGAGTGGGCCCGGGATGTTTCCAGGCCGTGTTGAAGCGTTGGTAAAGGTTTTCTTGTTCCACAAAAGGCAGGATCATGACGCCCCAGGGCAGAGAAGAATAGCAGTTGCCGCCGTTGTCGCGGTAGCCGTCGTCGGCGCCGTAGGGGAATTTTCCGTACGAATCGTGGTACATGTGCAGGGCCACACCCATCTGCTTCATGTTGTTCTGGCAGCTCATGCGGTTGGCGGCCTCGCGCACCTT
>DASZFN010000341.1:0-2083 GCA_035939715.1 Gemmataceae bacterium
CGTCGGAGGGAAGCGTGATCTTGAACGGCACGACCAGCCGGCCCTTGGCGATATCCTCCTGGACATAGGAGGTCCGGCCCATGGCTATTCCAATGCCGTCGATGGCGGCCTGGACCGTCATCAGGATCAGGTCGAAGCTCAATCCCGGTTGTTTCGAGATGTTCGAGGGCAGGCCCGCTGCAGTGAGCCAGAGACGCCAGTCGTCGTCATAGCCGCCGCTGGAATGCAGCAGCGTGTGGTTTGCAAGATCTTCCGGGCAACGCAGCGGCTTGTCGCCCTTGAGCAGCGCCGGGCTGCAGACCGGAAACAGTTCGTCGGCCATCAGCCAATCGGCACGCACGCCGGGCCAATTGCCGCGGCCGTAGCGGATTGCGGCATCGACGTCGTCGCGCCGGAAATCGACCAGGCTGGTCGACGTGGTGATACGGACATCGATGCCAGGGTGGGTTTGCTGAAAGTTGGAAAGTCTCGGCAGCAGCCACTTTGCGGCCAGCGACGCCAGCGTCGAGACCGTGAGCACGCGGTCGTTGTCCTTGTGCTTCAACCGGTCGGTGGCAAGCCGCAGGTCGTTGAAGGCGGCACGGATGCCGGGAAGATATTCCCTGGCTTCGGCCGTCAGGGTCAGGCTGCGGTTTTGCCGGACGAACAGCCGAACCCCCAGTTCTTCCTCAAGCCGGCGGATCTGATGGCTGATCGCGGTCTGGGTGACATTCAGCTCAGTGGCGGCATTCGTAAAACTCAGATGGCGCGCCGCGGCTTCAAACGCACGCAAGCCATTGAGCGAGGGTAAGCGGGAGGTCATGAGCACCGTTACCTGAGCTACCGTAGCATGAATTTATCTCATCTGACGCCGGATACAATGTCGTTTGTCAAGATCGCAAATAACCCAGATATTCGATGGGAGAGGTTATATTCAGGAGGCCAACATGTCCACCTGCACACTCCAAAAGATGAACAATAATCATGAATCAACGTTGCTGGAAGGGTTCAGCCAAAGATTGCACCTGTGGGGCGACCGTTGGCGGCAGCGCCGCGAGCTGAGCCATTGGACCGAGCGCGATCTGCATGACGTCGGCCTTTCCTGGAGCGACGTGGTCCGTGAGGTCGAGAAGCCGTTTTGGCGGGCCTGAAGGCTGCCAATGCCGGCGCCGCCTCTTGCATGGGGCGCCGGCGCCTTCGAGACCAGCGGGAGGTGGCAATGACGGCATTTCGGCTTGATGAGTTGCGGCAGCAGACCGACATTCTGCGCCTTCGCAACGGCAAGACGCTAGCGGTTCGTTTTGTCGAGCCGGGGGACGCTTCTGCTTTACAGGGGTATTTCCGGTCGCTGTCGGTGCGCTCCCGCTACAACCGCTTCCTTGGCGCGATGAGCGAACTGCCCGAGAGCGAGCTCGATGATTTTATCCATGTCGGCGAACGCGACCGGTTCAGCGTGATTGCGGTGATGACGATCGATGGTATCGAGAGCATCGCAGGCGAGGCTCGCTATGGCTTCGAGGCCGATACAGCGAGCCTGGAGTTTGGCATATCGATCGACGATCGCTGGCAGGGCCAGGGTATCGGATCGGCGCTGCTTCGCAACCTGGAATGCCGGGCGGCCGCTTTGGGCGCAACGCGGATGTTCGGCGATACGTTGCGCTCCAATGACGTGATGATGGGGCTTGCGCGCAAATCCGGCTTTGCTTTCACGCGTCATCCGGACGACTGGAAGCTGGTGCGCTTCGAGAAGCATCTCGATGCGGCACCGCAGGAAATCCCTTGCGCGAGCTGGCGGCTGCTTGCACAGCAGAGCGCGGTGCACGCGGTGGCTTGAAGCAGATCGCCTGACTAACAAGCAAAGCGAAGAGAGTCCCGAGCCATGGAGAAGCCGTCATGCCCGGACTTGATCCGGGCATCCATCCTCTTCGCGAGAAGGTACTTGGCGTAAAGGATGGATACGCGGGTCAAGCCCGCGTATGACGCGTTTAGCGGAGGCTGTTTTGCGCACCATCAAAACTTCTCCACCCAGGGCCGCAATTCCATCTCCCAGCTCCAGGCGCTGCGCGGCTGCTGCAACACGTTCCAGTAGCTCAGCGCGATGGCG
>DASZFN010000342.1:0-12453 GCA_035939715.1 Gemmataceae bacterium
CTCGCCAAGGCCGACGGCAGCTTTCAGGCAGGCCGCAACTACCCACTCGCCGGAGGGCCCATTTACCTGTCCGAGGTCGACCTCAACCGAGACGGCAAACCGGACATCATTGGCCTGGCGCGCATCTTGACCAACGGCACCGACATTTCGCGAGCATTCGTGATGCTCAACCGCGGCGACGGCACTTTTCAGCCCCCGGCGGACTACGCCATCGGCCTCGAATTCACTGGTGCCACTCAGGCCGTCACGGGCGATTTCAATGGCGATGGCATTCCCGATTTGGTGGTCGAGACCTACCAACCGGATCTTTTTTTCCCAGGTGATGGAATTCTGTCCCTGGGCGTATTGTTGGGCAACGTCGATGGCACTCTGCAGAAAATACAGTACTCCACGGTCCTACCCGATCAACTCAACAGCGTGAAGCTTGTGGCAGGTGACTTCAACGGCGACGGCATGCTCGACCTGGCACGGTTCGGCACTCGGACCGACGGAACGCCCGTGCTTGAAACATACCTCGGCAAGGGAGACGGAACTTTCGAAGCCCCCCTCACCTACACGTCCCTGGATAATGTCGATTTGCGAACGGAGGACATACTGGAGCTCGCGACGGCCGACTTCAACGGCGACGGCAAGCTCGACCTGGTCCTGAACAACTCCACCGAAAAGTCCGTCAGCGTGCTGCTGGGCAACGGCGACGGCTCCTTCGAGAAACCGATCGACTCGGCGGGCGCGAACGTGGGACCGTCTACCTCATACGCGACGGGCGACCTCAACGGCGACGGCAAGATCGACTTGGTGACGGCTAACCGTGACGGCACGGTGAGCCTGCTGCTGGGCAACGGCGATGGCACTTTCCAGCAGCCGCTGACCTATTTCAATGTCCTGACCGGCAACGCCGTCTTCGGTCCCATTCCCATTGTCGTGGCCGACTTCAACGGCGACGGCGTGCCGGACGTTGGCGTGTTGGCGGGAGACCGGCTAGCCGTGCTTCTCAACCGGCGCGGGCACGGGCCCGCGCAAAACGTGGCCGACGCTCCTCTGACGGCCACGGGCACGAACCACCCCGCCACCAAGGATGTTACCTTCCTCGGCACCGCTGCCCATTTCACAGACGCCAACCCCCTTGCCACGGTCGGCGACTTCACGGCCACGATCGCCTGGGGCGACGGACACACGTCCCCGGGCACCATCATGCCCGACGGCAACGGCGGTTTCACGGTCCTGGGGAGCAACGTGTTCTCCACGACCGGAACATTCGCTGTCACCGCGGTCGTTGAGGACAGGGACGGCACCGGCGCGACAGTGAGCGGGAGTGTCATTGTGACAGCCGGACCGTACACCCTGCTGAGCGCGGCCGGTACGAGCATTGCCGCCACGGCGCGCGTGGCGTTCACCGGCACTGTCTCCACTTTCACGAGCTCTGATGCGAGCGTCATGGCCGAGGATTTCACGGCCACGATCACCTGGGGCGACGGACACACTTCGCCGGGCTTCGTTCGGGCCAGCGCCTCGGGAGGCTTCGAGGTCCAGGGCGTTAACACTTACGCCCAGCCAGGGAATTTTGCCGTGACGGTCGCGATCGTCCACACCGCCGGCGCCACAACCTCGACGAGCGGCTCTGCCGCGGTAGCGCCCAACACGGCCGCCCCGTTGACCGCGACCGGCGCCACCATCGCACCGACCGAGCGGATCCTATTCACCGGTCTGGTCGCCACTTTCATTGACGGCGACCCTAGCGGCCAATTGGCAGACTACGGAGCTTTGATCGACTGGGGCGACGGCCAATTTTCAACAGGTACGGTCACGGCCGACCAGCGAATCGCCGGCCAATTCGACGTTTCGGGCTCGCACGCTTATCACCAAGTGGGCACGTTACCCGTCACCGTCACGCTCGTGAGCCGGACTGGCGCCCGAGGCACCGCCATCGGCGAGGCCGACATCGTCGCCGCGCCCCTGACGATACACGGCCTCGACCTGAACCCCACGGAAGGCGCTCCGTTCACGGGCGTCGTCGCCACTTTCGTGGATGCCATCCCATTCACCGCGCCAAGCGCGTACGTCGCCACGATCAACTGGGGTGATGGTCACACCTCGCCGGGCACGGTCACGGCGGATCCCCAAGCGGCCGGCATGTTCGATGTCGCGGCCGGCAACACCTACGCACGGTTCGGGCTGTACTCGATCACGACTACGATTGAAGCGCGCGGGCACGCCACCACGGCCCAGGCCCTTGCCGACGTAGCCGACGCACCCCTGAGCGTGTTGGGTGCGAGCATTAATGCCACGGCAGGCAGCCCGTACACGGGCATCGTCGCGTCGTTCATGGACCCCAACCCTGCCGGCGCGGTGGGCGACTACGCTGCCACGATCTTTTGGGGCAACGGGCACATCTCCCCCGGCTCGATCACGGCCAACGCCGCCGGCGGCTTTGACGTCTCGGGGACCAACACGTACAGCGACGGAGGCAAGTCCCCCGTTCTGGTTTGGATCCAGGACGCGGGCGGGGCCAGCGCCACGGTCGCGAGCACGGCTATCATCGTCGAGCCGACAGGAGCAATCACGGCCGACATGCTGCAAGCGACGGAAGGCATGGAGTCCTTGGGCGTGGTCGCCTGGTTCACTGCGCCCCCGAACCGCCAGCTCGGTGATTTCGCCGCCGTCATCGACTGGGGCGATGGTCACGCCACAACAGGGACCTTCGTAGCCGACCCAAGCCACGTCGGACAGATCGGCGTGCAGGGGACCTCGACGTATGCCGAAGAGGGCCAGTTCACCGTCGCGGTCACGATCGCTACCCGCGGCGGCGTCGCGGCCACGATCAACAGCACGGCCATCGTCGCGGATGCTCCCCTCACGGCGGGCGGCGTGCCCGTGCAAGCCGTCACGGGGCAAACCTTGACCAGCATCATCACCACTTTCATCGATACCAATGCAGCCGGCCAGTTGAGCGACTTCACCGCGCAAATCAATTGGGGGGACGGCCAGACATCAACGGGAACAATCACCGCCGATCCCTCGATGGCGGGCCAGTTTGACGTGACGGGTACGGTTACCTACGCTCAGCGCGGCTCGTTCCCGGTGAGCGTCACGGTGAAAGACGCCGGCGGCGCCAACGTTGTTGCCCGCTCGATAGCCAAGGTCGTCGTGCTGCCGACCGCAGCCGGTACTTCTACAACCGCACAGGCCGGCGTGCCTTTCAACAAGGTCGTGGCAACCATCGCGGACGCCAATCCGGAGGATAGCCCCGGCGACTTCACGGCGACGATTGGCTGGGGCGATGGCTATACGACGCCGGGACTCGTAACGCTCAGCTCAGATGGCACGAACACCTTTGTGGTGCTTGGCAGCGCGACGTATGTAAAGGAAGGAGAGTCCCCTGTTTCCATCGTGTTGACACGACGCGACGGTCTCGTTTTGAATGCGAGCAGTTCGGTCACGGTGGGACCTGCTCCTGATGCGCCGCTCTTTCCGCTGGCGAGCATTCCCGTGACTGCCGAGCAGAACCGGCCGGCCACAGCCGTCGTCGCCTTGTTCCGAGACAGCGATGTGACTGCCACGGCTGCCGATCTCACGGCGTCGATCAACTGGGGTGATGGCGTATCTTCCAGCGGCATAGTGGTCTCGGCGGGCACGAATAGCGATGCTTTCATCGTCGTGGGCAGCCATACTTACACCCAGCCGGGAGCGCATCTGGTGACCACTGCCATCGAGGACGTGGGTGGTGCCGTTACCTCGGTCAGCACCGGCGTCGTCGTCACGGCAAGCCAGGTGTCGGGATTGACTGCGCGGGGAACTTCCTTGCAATCGTTCGAGCGCAGCCAGTTCAAGGGAACTGTGGCGTCGTTCACCGATGCGGCTGCCGAAAGCCAACCGGCCGATTTCACCGCCGCGATCGATTGGGGTGACGGCCGTACTTCTTCAGGGAATATCATTGCCACTGGCCCGGGCACGTTCGATGTCGCCGCGGATCATACCTATCTGGATGAGACACAGTTTGTCATCCACGTGCAAATAGCTGATCACACCGGCGATAGCGTTACAGCCCAGAGTTCCATGACCGTGCTCGAAGAGTTACTCCCCGACGGCACGCGCGGCACGCCCAATCAACGCTTCGTTTCCGAGCTCTACCGCGACCTGCTCCGCCGCCACGTCGAACCCGGTGGCCTAGCCTCCTGGAGCGGGCTGCTCGAAGCCGGCGTGTCACGCGCCGATGTCACGCTCGGCATTATCAAAAGCCCTGAGTACCGGACGGACGTCGTTGAGGACCTGTACCACCTCTATCTCCACCGGGCCGCGGATCCCGTCGGCCTGCATGACGACGTCGCCTTTTTGACTTCGGGGGGCAGCCAGAAACAATTGGCTGCCTTTATCGTGAGCTCGCCGGAATATTACCAGTCCCGGGCCCAGGGCGCGAGCAGCGGATACCTGGACGCCCTATACCATGACGCCCTTAATCGCTCGGTTGATGCTTCGGGAAGAAGTTCGTTCGGCGCACAATTGACAGCCGGGGTCTCCAGAAGAGACATCGCAGATCAAATCTTCAACAGCCCGGAGTACCAGATCGATCTAGTTCGAAGCATCTATTTCCGCTACTTGGACCGTGATCTCGATCCGAGCGGCCTGGAGACATGGACCGCTCTGAAGAAAAACGTCGCTTCGGACGACTATCTGCTCGCTCAGATTCTCGGAGAGACTGTGCATCACGAATTCTACGACAAGACGCTTCGGTGAAATAGTCGAGGCCGAGATCTGAGGAGGCACTACGCCGCAGCGAGGAGCAGTACCGGTGGCCTTGAAGAAAGATAGATACGGAAGGAGCCGCTTTGGGCTGAGTACAAGGCGTCGGCCGAATGTCGGAACGGATCATCCACCGAGGTGCGACCGTCGATAAGCCCGCAGCGGAAAAATCGCTCACTAAACATAAGCCGCGTCACAGTCAAAGCAATTCGGTTTTTCTGAATGAACCGAGCGCCTTCGCATACCATCCGGCTTCGAAGGCGCTCGGGCTGCTTCACTCGCCCAGAACCGTAATGACAGAATCCACGGGGCTGGCGTTCAGCCGTCGGGCCAGCGCCAGGTAATCAGATCGGCCGACATATCGACACCTTCTGCGCGCATGTGCGTGTGGCGGCATTCTTATCCAGTCTCAGAACCACAGGAAGTGCTAGAAATGGCGGCGGCAGTCCAGGCAACGAAACGGACGTTTTTCGCCCTCACGCGGCTGGGTCACTATCGGACGGCTACCGCGCCATTGCCGAAGTTGAGAAGGGTCCGTTTGCCTCTACTCCCCGCAACAACCTCTACATGAACGAGCGCTTCCCCTCGATCGCCGGCTCGCTCGCCAGGCTCGGGCACGACGCCGTGCTCGTGCGCAACCGCTTGTATCCGCCGCCTAATGGGCCTGAGGCCACGGAGATGGAAATCGAGCGAGCCCGCCGCCGGCTGGCAGTGAATTCCAGTCTGCGGGCGGTGGAGCCGAGGAGTTCAAAAAATGTCCCGCTTCTACTTCCTCGGCGTCGCCCAGTCACCGAAGCAGCTAAAGCGGGACAGGTGGAGTATCGTCCGTCTCGTGGCGGAAGTCAAGCAAAATGGCTTATCGACCCTCGCCCCCGCCGGCGCCGCGCCTCACGACAAGGCGCGGCTTCTTTCGTCTGCACGAACACAAGCCCGTCATGCAGCCACAGATGGTGGCGCGGGAGCGCTACGGTGCCGGCGTCTTCGGCTGCAAGAGGGTCTCGGCCTCGAGGCGCAGCAGTCTTTCTTTTACCTTCCGATCCCACGGCCGATTCCTTGCCTGGTCGCTGGCGGCAATCCCATGTTGCAAGCAAGCGGCCGCCTGCTGGTCGTGCCCGAGTTGGTGATGTGCCATGGCCAGGAAGAACCAGTCCCACCCCTGGGGCGGTTTGAGTCTGGCTGATTCCTCAAGGCGCTGGATGACCTCCTGATACTTTCCAGCTCGGTAAAGGGAGGCGCCCAGCGCGCGCAGTTTATTGGGCCCCCCCAGCTCGGCCAGCGACAACAGCTGACCGGGGTCGGCGACCGTGTCAGGGACTGATGTGCAGGCGTTGACCACCTCCTCAGCGACTGCGGCCTCTTTGGTCGTGCCGTGACGTTCCAGGATCAGCCAGCACACCTTGCGGTAGGCATCGCGGTCGCCCGCTCCGAGGTGGGCGATCGCCAGCATATGCCGGGCAGCGGCGTTGTCGGGGGCCAGCTCCAGGACTCGCGCTAAGGCCGCGCGGGCCTTGTCCCACTGACCGAGTTCGGCGTACTCATTGCCGACGCCCCCGAGAAGTCGGAGGTCATCCGGTTTGAGCTGAAGGGCGTGCTGGATGGCGGCCTCGCCGTCCGCGCTCTTACCCTGGCGGTAGAGAATTTCCCCGAGCAGGCAGTGGGCGACGGCGCAATTCGGCTCCATGCGGATGGCCGTGCGGACCTCGGACTCGGCACGGTCCAACCGGTTCCGCCGCAGCAGATGCTCGGCCAGCTCGCAGTGGCCCGGCGCGTCCTGAGGCTTCAGCGCCTTCTCAATGTCGCCGAGGTATTTGCGCACACGGGCCAAAGCGGGCGCCTGGATTAGAGCGGCCCCGTACCGAATCGCCTCGCGATAGCAGGCTGCCGCCTCTTCCAGCTCCCCCTGGTCCTTGAGCGCGGTGCCCAGGTTAGCGTGGGCCTCGGCAAGGTTCGGCTGCAAGCGGATCGCTTCCCGGAATTGAGCGATCGCCTCCTCCAGCCGTCCCTGGTGCTGGAAAGCGGTGCCGAGGTTGTAGTGGGCGTCGGGAAACTCCGGTTTGCGTCGGATGGCTTCCTGGATTTCGGCGATGGCCTCGTCCAGGCGACCCTGGCGCGACAACACGACGCCGACATTGAGGTGGGCCTCGGCATACTGCGGCTGGAGGCGCACCGCCTGCTTGTGTTCGGCGAGAGCCAGGTCCAGTCGGCCCTGGCGAGAGAAGACAATGCCGAGATTGGTGTGGGCCTTGGCATACCCCGGCTGGAGGCGCAGGGCTTCCTTGAACTCGTCAATGGCCTCGTCCAGCCGGCCCTTGTCCCGAAGGGCGGCGCCAAGGTTGAAGTGGGCAAGGACATACTCCGGTTTGAGACGAAGGGTCTCCTTGTATTCGGCGATGGCCTCGTCGATCCGTCCCCGCCGTCGCAGCGCAGCGCCCAGGTCGTTGTGGGCGCGGGCGTTCTCGGGTACGAGCTGCAGGGCTTTCTTGTGTGCGGCGATGGCCTCGTCCAGCCGCCCTTGCTCAAAGAGGACAATGCCGAGATTCGTGTACCCCACTGCCGCGTTGGGGTCAAGCCGGATGGCTTCTCGGAATTCCGCAGCGGCCTCGTCCAGCCGCTGCTTACTCTGAAGAGCGCTGCCGAGATTGTTGTGCGCGGAGGCGCACTTCGGCTGGAGGTGGAGGGCCCGCTCGCATGCGGCAATGGCCTCGTCAAACCGGCCTTGCCGATGCAGCGCGCCGCCCAGATTACTGTGGGCCAGCTCCAGGTTAGGATTCAGCCGAATGGCTTCCCTGTACTGAGCGACGGCCTCGTCCAGGCGCCCCTGGTCCGCGAGAGCGATGCCCAGGTTGTTGTGGGCGCTGGCGTATCCCGGCTGAATGCGAACGGCCGCGCGGAATTCAGCCTCGGCCTCGACCGGGTCGCCTTGCTCCCGCAGCGCCATGCCGAGGTTCACGTGCACGCCGGGATTGCCCGGGCGGAGCGCGAGCGCCGCACGGTAGAAGCCGGCCGCCTGGGCCGACTTCGACCGCCGCAAATGGTAGCCCAGCTCGTGATTGATCCAGAAGTCGCCCGAGTACCGGCGTTGCGCCCGCCGCAGGACTTGGACCGCCAGGGGGGCCCTGTCCAGCGACGCGAGCGCTTTTGCGAGGCACACCAGCGTCGCCGGCGGCAGCCCTTCCACTTCCAGATCGCGCCCCAGCGCCTCCAGGGACTTGCTGTCGCGATGCTCCAGGGCGTTGCGGAGCCGGTCGCGCCACAGGTCGGGGTCCGCCAGCCGGGCAATGGCCAGCAAGTCTGCCATGCCGGGACGTTCCGCCCTGGGTCGCAGAAACGTCCAGTCCTCCAGCGCCGCGATCAGATGGGGCTTGATGGCGGATGCCCGGATGCGCTCGGCCGCGGTCTGGGCGTCGAGCACCTCCAGATCCAGCCCGTACTGACGGAACGCGTCGCGGTAGGCAGGGGCTGCGGTCGCCGTGTCAAAATGTTCATTCCGGACCGCCGACTCTTCCAGGCGAATTTCGTCAAGCCGGCCTACCAGCTCCAGGTCCTTGCGCCATTGCTGCACGCGCGCGCGGAGCTCCTCGTGAGCATGGCCTGGCTCGAGGATGGCTGCGGCACGTTCGACCGTGGCGATCGCCTCAGGTTGCCGGTCGTGTTCGTAGAAGTACCGGGCTTCCTCGAGGGCGCGGGTCACTTCGTTTTCCTGGATGGCCGAGCGGATCGCTCGGTCGCGCATTATCCAGCCGACTCCGCCGCCCACGACTACGAGAAAGAACAGCGTCACTCCGGCGATGGCCAGCGCCATCCGGTTCCGCCGGGCAAACCGGCGGCCCCGAGACCACGCGGAGGGCGGGCTGGCCTGGACCGGCTCATCGTCGAGATAGCGCTCGAGGTCCAGGGCCAGAGCGGCGGCGGAGTCATAGCGGCGGTTGCGGTCCTTTTCCAGACACTTCATGACGATCCAGTCCAGGTCGCCCTTCACCAGGCTGCTGAGTTTTCCTGGTTCCAGGCCGCGGTTCGCGGCGATCGCCGGCAACTCCACCGTCGTCCGCAACCGGTTGCTGGGCGTCGTCGGCTCTTCTTCGCGGACGATCCGCAGCATCTCGTCAAAGGGCGTCTGCTTGATCCGCTTCTCCTCCAACGGCGTCGTCGCCGTCAGCAACTCGTACAGGAGCACACCGAGCACGTAGATGTCGCTGCGCGTGTCGATGTCCAGGGCATTGAGCTTGGCCTGTTCCGGGCTCATGTACTCCAAGGTGCCGATCAACTGGCCGAACTCCGTGAACATGGTTCGTTCGGTCAGTCTCCGGCCGATGGCCTTGGCCACACCGAAGTCGATCACCTTGGGCACCGGTCTGTCGTCGTACTCCGCAACCAGGACGTTGGAAGGTTTGAGATCGCGATGGATGATTCCCTTCTGGTGCGCATGCTGCACCGCCTGGCAGACCGGAAGGAACAGCTTCAGCCGCTCCCGGGGTGTCAGACGGCGCTCATCGCAGTACCGGGTAATCGGAACGCCTTTGACCAGCTCCATGACGAAGTAGGGCCTGCCGGAGGGAAGGGCTGAGAGATGAGGGATGAGGGATGAATCCGAAGGGATGTCGGTTTTCCTTTCATCCCCCACCTCTGCTCCGTCATCCTTTTCTCCGATGGTGCCGGCATCCAGCACCTTGGCAATATTGGGGTGGTCCATCAGCGCCAGCGCCTGCCGTTCGGCCTCGAAGCGGGCGATGACCCGGCGACTGTCCATGCCCGGCTTGATGATCTTGATGGCGACCCTGCGCTGGACGGGCAGAATCTGTTCGGCCATGAAGACGGTGCCCATGCCGCCCTCGCCGATTTGCTGCAACAGCTTGTACGGGCCGATGACCGCTGGCGGAACCGCGCTCAAGGCGACAGTGGGCAGACCGCCCGGACCAGGGGGAGATTCGAGGAAATTGCCCATCTGGACATGCATTTCGAGCAGGTCTTCAATCCGATGCTTCAGGGCCTCATCACCGCCGCAGGCCTGATTCAGGTAAGCCTGGCGGCTCGGCAGATCGGCAATTTCCTGGGCCTCGTAAAAGATGTCACGTTCGGTCATGGCATTTCCTTCGAGACGACAGTCCTTCGCCAGCCCCACTGATATAGTGGCGAATTCCGCCCCACCTTTTCGCCAAGACAACCTTTTTTTGTCTTGAGGTTCCTCAATCCCGGCTCTTTTTCAGCTCGCCGAGAAGGAAGACACGGGCATAGGTCCAGGCGCGGTCCGCGGTCCGGGGAGAAATGTCCAGGACGGCCGCTGCCTGTGCCGAGGTGAGCCCGGCAAAAAAACGCAGTTTGACAAGTTCCGCCGCTTCCGCGTCCCGAGCAGCAAGCTGCTCCAGCGCCTCGTCAAGGGCAACAAGATCTTCGCCCACCTCCGGGGCCATGACATTGGCCTCGTCCAACGGCTGGCGCACCTGGCCGCCGCCATGCTTCACGCTGCGCTTTTTTCGCGCCCGGTCCACCAGGATGCGGCGCATAGACTCGGCGGCGGCGGCAAAGAAATGACCCGTGCTGTTCCAATGCTGTGCCTTCGCTTCCACCAGCCGCAAGTACGCTTCATGGACCAGGGCGGTGGCTTGCAAGGTCTGCCCCGGGACCTCATGCGCCAACTTGGCGGCGGCGAGCTTCCGCAGGGCATCGTACACGAGTGGAAATAGCTGGTCGGCGGCGCGCGTATCGCCCTGCTCGATGGCCGACAGGAGTTGCGTGACATCATTCATGAATGCAAGTTATTAGACTCGTCCCGAAGCGTGTTCGCAAGAGTTCGTCGCAAGCAACGCAACAGAGTCGGTGACCTCTGTTCAAGAAAAGCATTTTTTTGGCGAAAACGCCGGTCGGAATACGCCACTATTCGTCAGACCTGCTCGCGACATCGGCTCAAACGAAATTAGTCCGAGAAGTGAACTCTTCCTGGAGCTAGCGCGATCGCTCGACGCGCCAGCGTGGAGGGAAAGATCATGGCGTTGCCTTCGTTTCTGTATCGTCTGGCGTCGAAATCCGCCGCGGCACTCCGAAAACAGCGGTCCGGCAAACGTCGAAAACTTTGGTCCCCGCTTTTGGTGGAAGCTCTGGAAGAACGCCTGCTGCTCAGTTTCAAACCGGCGTTCCTGCTGCTCGATCCTTCCGCCGAATCTTCCCTGGAGGTTTCCGGGAACGGCGTCGTGCAGGCGCCCGGCGGCATCGGCGTGGTGGATTCCGCGAACCGCTCTGCGGTCCAGGTCAGCGGTAACGGCTATCTGAGCGCCAGCGAACTGGACATCGTCGGCGCGCCGGGCATGGACATCTCCGGCAACGGGAAAATCCAGGCAATGGTTCACACAGGGATCGCCAGTCAGCCGGACCCCCTGGCTTCGCTTCCCGTGCCGCAACAGCCCGCCACAACCTTCACAGCCTCCAAGTTCTCTGGAGACCTGTACCCCGGTACCTACGAGAACGGCATCGACATCTCCGGCAAGGCCACGGTGACCCTCCACCCCGGACTTTATTACGTCAAAGGCGGCCTGGAGATCTCTGGACAGGCCCATGTCACCGGCGCTGGGGTGGTTATTTATGTGAGCCCGCAGAAGGGGCAGGACGGACTCGAAATGTCTGGGGATGCCGTGCTCACCCTGTCGCCTCCGACGAGCGGCACTTACAAGGGAATCACGCTCTTCCAGGCCCGCGCCGCCCAGGAAGAAATTGAGCTCACGGGCAACGCCCAGCTCAATCTCGTTGGGACCATCTATGCTGCCGGTGGGCAGCTCGAGATAACCGGCAACGGCCAGTTGAACGGCGCCGGCGACTCCGCCGATTTCATTGGTTCCCAATTCATCGGCTCGGACATGAAAGCCAGCGGCAACGGCCAGATCACCCTGGATGCCAGGGATTTCAACGCGCTGACCCTGACCGTCAATCTATCCCCCACCCCAGGGATGGAGCCCAACGGCACGCTGGTTACTAACGTGTCGAACAGCACCATCAGCGGAACCACCGGGGCATTCGCCACGGTCGAGCTGGGGACCAACGGCGACACGCATTTCGGTGAAGGAACCACCACCGCCGACGCCTCGGGCAACTACACCTTGCCCGTAGCGTTGACGAAAGGGCCGAACACTCTGCAAATCCGCGTGACGTTCAATGGCCTGCAGGTGACGCAAACCATCGAGGTCACGCTCGACACTGTCCCGCCGGCCATTACCGTAACCGCGCCTGCCGCCGGCCTGGTGACCAACCAAAACGTGACCATGAGCGGCCAGGTGACCGATGCTCTCTCGGGCGTGGCTGCCTTCCAGGCGGCGCTGGATAACGGCACATTCACGACGGTTAGTCTTGGCACGGGCGGCGCGTTCAACTTCACGACTGCTTTGCCGTTGGATCACAGTGCCGACGGCATGCACACGGAACACCTGCGGGCGCTTGATTATGCCGGCAACGTCTCGTCCGTCGATGTGTCGGTCACGCTGGATACGGTGCCGCCGACTATCACCGTCACCGCGCCGGCAGCGGGTCTGGTGACCAACCAGAACGTCACGATCATCGGCACGGTAAGCGACGCTGGCGACGGTGTCGCTTCCTTGCAAGCGGCGCTGGATAACGGCAGCTTCGCGGCGGTCACGCTAGGCAGCGGCGGCTCCTTCAGCCTCGCCACTACTTTGCCCCTCGATCACACCGCCGACGGATCGCACACCGAGCATCTCCGGGCCACTGACAATG
>DASZFN010000343.1:0-4040 GCA_035939715.1 Gemmataceae bacterium
ATGGGGCCAGGCTGCAGCCAGCCGAAGAACTCCTTCACCTGCCGGACAAGCCGGCAGGGGTCGACAATCAGGAACAGCGCCTACTAGCCGCCGAACTGCTTCACCTGCCGGACGAGCCGGCAGGGGTCTGGTCAGACCAAGGCTATTTTTCTATTTTTGCACATCGGCACGCACCCAGGAGAAGGGCGTAACCACTTCCACGGGTTTGGTGCTGATCTTTTCGCCGAGAATGCCTTCGAAGATCGAGCCGTAAACCTTTTCGATCTTCACCATGGCGTGGCCGGCCATGAGCACGTGCACGCGGCCCTGGTTGCCCAGCGCCCAACGGCGGCCGCCGCGGTCGGCGACGACATCCAGTCCTCCGGCCCCGAAGGCGGCCGGCCTCGCCAGACGCAGCGTGACATCCGGCCCGTCCACGGGCGGCGGCGGCAGCACAGGCGCCAGCGGCCGGCCCGTCGGGTCGCGGTAGGTGAGCGCGCTGTTCTCATCCTGAGGCGGCGGATCGTAGGTTACCGGTTCAACGACCAGGCCGTTTTCATGGCGGAGTCGCTCCGCATGCGCCTTGCGGAAATATGCCTTGAACGTGGCGCCGTCTCCCTTGCTCTCCGCCATCGCTTTCTTGGTCGTCTCTACCACCCATTTGGCCTCGCGGAGCATGGTCGGGGCATCGACCGGGCCGGCGATAACATGCAGCACGCGGCCGTCCGGAGCGCAGAAATAGGAAGCGACATTGCCCCCCTGCTTCTGGACGCCGTTAATGATGCGGAAGGTTGCGACTTTCTGGAAGGAAGAGACAAAGTATTCGTTGAGGTACTTGCCGACTTCCGGATTGGCCAGGGCGTTCACACGGAGCGCCTCAGCGTTGTTTCAGGTGAGCTTGGGGTCTTCAAAGTACCCCGAGACGTGCAAGACAAAAACCAGCTTTTCTTGCTTCTTGGCCTGCTGCGCGGCCTCGGAGGGAGTGTTGACAAACTCCACGGTCGTGCCGAACTTACCGCAGGTCCCTTCTTTCTCGGAAGGGGCGGCATTCGCGAGTGCTGGAATCAGGAGCAGACAAAGGCTGCCCGTTCTCAAAATCCACCGACGCACATCACACCTCCTCGGCCCGCTGGGTCGGAAAATGGTCTTCCCCACATACAAGACGCAGGAACGCTCTGAACCTTAGACGGAGTTTCCCAGAAAAAGTTTGGCAGCAGCGCTCGAATCGTGCACAAATTTTCACATACGGGTGCCGCCATCGACCACGATGACCTGGCCGGTTATGTAGGCGGATGCATCGGACGCCAGAAAGACCGCAGTGCCCACGATATCATCCGCCTGCCCATGGCGTCCGAGCGGAGTCTGGCTGATTACCTGCTCATAGGTCTGCCGGTTCTGGAAAAGTGCGGCCGAAAACTTTGTCTCGATGAGACCCGGGGCAATGGCATTGATGCGAACCCCTGCGGGCCCCAACTCCTTGGCAAGCGCTTTCGTGAGGCCGATCAAGCCCGCCTTGCTCACGCTGTAGGCCGGAATCGCCGGCATGGGATCGAGCCCGGCAATGGAAGAGATGACAATAATCGATCCGCGCTTGCGGGCCACCATGCGCCGCGCGGCATGCTGCGCCGTGACCAGAGCGCCGGTCAGATTCACATCCAGGATTTTCTGCCAGGCGCCCAGGTCGGTCTCCAGAAGCGGACCCATCACGGGATTGGTGGCGGCATTGATTACGACGATCTCTGCCGGCTCGCCCGTTTGATCGATCTGCTCGAATAAAGTCTTGATTGCGGCCGGCTCGCCCTGGTGGCAGACCATGGCTGTGGCCCTGGCGCCGATCTGGTCCGACGCCGCCTTGAGCGTGTCGGGTTTGCGGCCGGTCAGGATTACGGACGCACCACGCTGGGCCAGGCCGCGGGCAATCGCATGGCCGATGCCTCGACTAGCCCCGGTTACCAGGGCACGGCGCCCCGTCAGGTCAAAGAGATCAGCGGCAGACATGTCGGTTACCTCGCTTCGTAGGGCAGGTTTCTAACCTGCCACTGTATCGGCAGGTTACAAACCTGCCCTACGCCAGAATCGGCTTGATCACGTGACCGTGTACGTCGGTCAAACGGCGGTCGATGCCGTTGTGGCGGAAGGTCAGCTTTTCGTGATCGATTCCCAGCAGGTGTAGAACCGTGGCGTGCACGTCGTAGCAATACGCGGGGTCCTTAGCGACGCGAAACGACCATTCGTCGCTCTCACCGTAACTGACCCCGCCCTTGATGCCGCCGCCCGCCAGCCAGTTCGTGAAGGCATCGGGATTGTGATCGCGGCCCTTGCCGCCCTGGCTGCAGGGCATGCGGCCGAACTCGGTCGTCCAGAGCACGATGGTATCGTCGAGCAGCCCCCGCGCCTTGAGGTCTTTCAGGAGTGCGGCCGCCGGGCGGTCCATGCTCTTGCCCATGTCGGCATGATCGCGGGCCAGATCCTCATGGGAATCCCAGTTCCGCCGGGGGAAGCCGTTGTCCGCGCCGCTCCAGATTTGCACGAAGCGCACGCCACGCTCTAGCAGCCGGCGGGCGATGAGGCAGTTGCGGCCGAAATCCTGCGTAATCTTTTCGTCGAGACCGTAGAGCTGTTTCGTAGCGGCCGACTCCCGCGAAAGATCGAGGACCTCCGGAGCGCTGAGCTGCAGGCGCGCCGCCAGCTCGTAAGAGGCAATGCGTGCCTCCAGCCTTGAATCGCCCGACCGTGTCGCCTGATGAGCGCGATTGAGCTGGTTGAGCACGGCCAGGCCTTCGGCATCGCTCTGCCGGGTGACGTAGTCATTCTTTGCCGGGAATAGGTCGAAGATCGGGTTCGGGGACCCGGGGCGAACCATGGTGCCCTGGCAAGAGGCGGGCAGAAAGCCAGCGCCCCAGTTAGCCGGGCCATTGGGCGCGAAGCCGCGCGCGTCGGGGAGGACGACGAACGCCGGCAGGTTGTCGGTCAGGCTGCCGAGCCCGTAGCTGATCCAGGCGCCCATGCTGGGAAAGCCGGGCAGGACAAAGCCGGTCGCTTGCATGAAGGTGGCCGGTCCATGCACGTTGGATTTGGCCTGCATGGAGTGGATGAACGCCATGTCGTCGACGCAGCTTGCGAGATGAGGCAAAAGGCTGCTGACATACTTGCCGGAGCTGCCGTACTGTTTCCAGCTCCACGGGCTCTTCATGCAGGCGCCGGGCATGCTCTGGAAAAGCTCCACCTTGCCGCCGGGGTCGAACTTGGCGCCGTGTTTCTTGATGAGCAGCGGCTTGTAGTCGAAGGTATCGCACTGGCTTGCCGCGCCGGACATGAACAGTTGCACGACGCGCTTGGCTTTCGCTTTGTGATGCAGCCCGCCGTTCCATTCCGGCCGGCCTTTCCGGCCGGAGCCGGCCGCGGCCAGCAGCCCGTCGTTGGCGAGCAGATAGGCCAGCGCGATGCCGCCCAGGCCGCCGCCGGCGTGCCAGAGAAAGCTGCGGCGATCAAAAGGATAGGCTGGCATCGTGTATACTCTTTGTAGGTCAGGATTTCGATCCTGACCCATGGAATCGGGCCTGCCATCCTTCTAGCACCGCAAGGCAAAAGTTCAAGAGCAGCGGTTCCAGTCGGCGTTTCGCCGGGCAAAAGGCAACCAATCATGAGTCTGTCCATCTTAAGTGTCGGGACCGCGCTGCCACCCAGCCGCGTGACCCAGGCCGAATCGGTAAGGATCGCTCAGGCGTTTGCGGGGATGAAGGAAGATCAGGACAATTTCTTGTCCTCCCTGTATCAGCACTCGACCATCGCCACGCGGCATCTCGCCTTCGAGCAGGAGGTGGTCTGCGATATCCTGCGGGGCACGCGCCGCTCCGGCTCGGTTTTCTTGCCGCGCGACGATAGCGACCATCCCGGGCCGACAACGCAAGAGCGCATGCAGCATTACGTGGAGCAGGCTGGCCCCCTGGCCGTGCGCGCCGCGCGCCAGGCGCTGGAAGAATCCGCGTCGACGCCGGCCGAGTTCACCCACCTGATCACCGTTTCCTGCACCGGCTTCAGCGCCCCGGGCGTGGATGTCG
>DASZFN010000344.1:0-2293 GCA_035939715.1 Gemmataceae bacterium
TTCCGGCGGGGGAGTGCGCACCGTGCCCGCCGATGGCGCGCTGAACGGGGGCGGCCCGGTCCTGCGCCTTCGGACTGTCGCCGGGAATATCCGGCTGATTCTGTGCGATGCAACGCAGCTCCTCCAACAGCGGCAGTTGCAGAAGCAGCAGATGGAGTCGCTCCAGCAGCAGCTCCGCGTGCTTCAGGAGAAAAACAAGGAAATGGAGAAGGATCAGAAAGAGGACGATCAGGAATAGGCGCTTCGAGAATTTGCGCCAAAGAGAAACGCTCAGCCGGCCAGGGCCACTAAGAATTCTTGCGACGGGAGAGAACGATGCGTCGAGCCTTTTGCCAGGTGATGTTCGTTCTTGCAGCAACATGCATCGCAGCAACCTCGAGCTTTGCCTTCACCACGGTCTTTACCCGCACCTATCCCCTGCATTCCGGCGGCCGGTTTCAGCTCGAAAACGTGAACGGATCGGTGCAGGTGGAAGGCTGGGAGCGCCAGGAAGTGGAGATTTATGCGGTGAAGACGTCTGTGCGCGACCCGCGGGACGCCGACCTCGTCAAGATCGAGATTGAATCCGGAGTGGACGGAGTGATCGTGCACACGCGCTACCCTCAGGGGCAGGGAGTGGACGTCGCGGTGGAATACCGCGTGCACGTCCCTTACCGCGTGTTGCTGAAGGGCGTGGAAACCGTGAATGGCAGCGTCGTCGTTCGCGGAGTCGAGGGCGGAGGCGAGCTGCATTCGGTTAACGGCAATGTCGAAGTGCTCGACAGCGCCGGGCGTTTCAGCGCCCGCACCACGAACGGCAACCTGCGCCTGGAGCTGCGGCGCCTGCCCGACGGTGATCCCATGGCGCTTGAGACGGTGAATGGCTCCGTGCTGCTGGCGTTGCCTCCCGATGCCGGCGCCGACCTCGACGTGCGCAGCATGAACGGCGATTTTCATTCCGATCTGCCGGTGGAAACTCCCGGCTCGCTGAGTACGCGGACGCTTCATGGGCGCCTGGGAGCGGGCGGAGCTGAGGTCCTGCTCCGCACCATCAATGGCGGCATTCGGGTGGTTCTGGAAAGACCTGGCGTCTAGGCCGGGCCTCACAAGGAGAAGGGAACATGCGCAATCGAACTTTCGTATTCCTGATGGGGATGGTCCTGGTGACGATTGGCATTGTGGCTTTGCCATGGACGCTGCGCTCTCAGGAGCGCACTGCGCCGCCGGCGCCTCAGGCCGGGTGCGACGCCAGCGCCGAATCCTTGCAGGCACTTTTGGCGTCCCATGGGTGGAGACTTTCCCACGAATTGCAGGCCCGGCTCCGGGCGCTGCAAAGCAGACTGGCTGCGGAGGAGGCGGAGATGACGTCGCAACTACCCAACGCCGATGACCTGCGCGCTTCACTTGAAGGGGCAAAAGCGGAGCTTGCCGCCGCAAAGGCCCAGGAAGTGGAGTCCCATATTCAGTCGCTTCTCGGCCAGGAGCCGGGCGCCTATCTTGTGGAAGAGGGCGGCAGCGGCTACCTGGGGATCGAGATCTCGGAAGTCTCCGCGGATAAAGCGAAAGAGCTGAAGCTGCCGGCGGTGCGCGGCGTGCTCGTCACCGAGGTCGAATCCGACAGCCCGGCGGCCAAGGCTGGCCTTCAGGCCGGCGACGTCATCACCAGCTTCGACCGCCAGGAGGTCGAAGGAACCGTCCAGTTCCGCCGCCTCGTGCATGAGACTCCGCCGGGCCGCTCCACTCCGCTTTTGGTGATACGCAACGGCGGCTCGCAGAATCTTTCGATCGAGGTCGGCGACCGCCTCGCGAAGATGGAGCTGCAGGTGCAGCGCATGCCCCGCGTCTTCAACATGCCGGACTTCAATTTCGAGATGCCGGAGGTTTTCGGCGGCATGACGCCCATGCTGGGCATCAATGCCGAGGATCTGAATGGCCAGCTGGGCGACTACTTCGGCGTTCCCGGCGGGGAAGGCGTCCTCGTCCGGGAAGTGCATCCGGACACACCGGCGAAAAAGGCGGGCCTGAAGGCCGGCGACGTCATCACCCAGGTGGACGGCGCACCCGTGAAGACGGTCGGGGACCTTCGCGAGCAACTCCAGTCCAAGCGCGAACAGAAGACGGTCAGCTTGAGCCTTCTTCGCAAGGGCGCGTCAATGACCGTCAACGTCGCGATCGAACCGCCGCGGGCACACGAGCACACTCACATCACTCGCCGCGTCGCCACTTAGCCGGCAGGCACTGCCACAGTTTCGCAAAGCAAGAGGCCCGGGGCAGCCTGGGCCTCTTCTGTTTTTTGGCGGGATTCCCCCGGCAA
>DASZFN010000345.1:0-9569 GCA_035939715.1 Gemmataceae bacterium
CTCCATTCCCGTGATGACTGCCGTAACGCCAAAGTACAAAATCGTGCAGATGACGAGCGATGACAAAATGCCGATCGGCACGTCGCGCTGCGGTTTCTTGGCTTCCTCGGAGTGCGTCGAAATGGAGTCAAAGCCGATGTAAGCGAAGAACACGGCCGCCGCCGCCACCATGATGCCGGAGATGCCAAATGGCATGAACGGGCTGCGTACCTTGTCATCCAACGACTCGAGCGGCCGGTTCAAGCCCACGAGACCGATCATGCCCCATTTTTCTTCCTGGCTGGGCAGTTTGCTGATTTCCGTTTTTACGTTCTTGGTAATCTCCTCCGCAATCTCGGGCCACTGCTTGAACAGCTCTTCGCCGCTTACAGGGCCGAAGTTCTTGGCCGGAAGAAACCGAGCCAGTCCTGGGTGCTCGTCCTGGAGAAGCTCCACGTTGGGCGTTTTCTTGATTTCTTCCTGGGCCCACCCGGCAAGAACCGTCCCAACTTCCGGATACTCGTCGAGCAGTTTCTTTCCATTCCAGTACTTATAACTTTGTTTTGGGAGAAGATGTGCTATATCCGGCCTGCGCTCGAGGAGATCGGTGACATCGGAAAACTTGCGTTCGGTGGGCGGAATTCCGGTCCAGTTTTTTGTATTGACGTATCGGTAGCCAACGCCGATCACGAACAGAACCACGCCGACCTTGGTGAACACGAGCAGCACGTTCATCGTGGCGCTTTCGCGAATGCCGATGACCAGCACGATGGTGATCGTCGCCATGACCAGCACAGCGGGCAGGCTGAACCAGGCGCCCGGAGTGCTAAAGGGGTCCGAGGAGAGGAATTCAGGGACCTGCCACTCGTGTTTGAATAAGGCTTTTGAGATGACTTTGAGAAACACGTTGAAGTATTTCGTCCAATCCGCGGCCAGTACGCCGCAGCTCATGGCATATTCCAGCACCAGGTCCCAGCCGATGATCCAGGCAAACAGTTCCCCCAGCGTCGCATAGGCGTAGGTATAAGCGCTGCCCGCCACCGGCACCATGGCCGCGAATTCCGCATAACAAAGGGCCGCCAGCGCGCAGCCCAGCCCGGCCACGGCATAAGAGATCATCACCGCGGGGCCGCCCTTGTTGGCAGCTGTTTCGCCCGTGGTTACGAAAATGCCTGCGCCAATTATCGCCCCAATGCCAAGCGACGTTAACGCAATCGGCCCCAGGACGCGCCGGAGGCGATTTTCGCCCTCCATCTCCTTTTTCAGCGTTTCGAGGGATTTGCGGGCGAAGAGTTGCTTTTTCAGCATGAATGACCTCGGCGCAGCCCTTCATTTCGAATCTATCCGAGCCGACATTATTGGGAGACTTGTGGACCCGGGAAGGGCGTACCTGCCGGCGAAACGCCGTGCGCGCTGATCTCCCCACGCAGTTCCTTGCCGAGAATGCTGTGGTGCCGGCCATACGTGAAATACAGGATCAACCCCACGGCCAGCCAGGCAAAGAGGCGCCACCAGTTCGCCGCCGGTAAGGAAAGCATCAGCAAGAGGCAGGCAGCGATGCCGAGGATGGGCACCACCGGCACGAAAGGACACCGGAAAGGCCGCTCTGCCTCTGGATTAATGCGGCGCATGATCAGCACGGCACCGCAGACAATCACAAAAGCGAAGAGCGTGCCGATGTTGGTCAAGTGCAGCAAGGCGTCAATCGGCAGGAAGGCCGTCATGGAGGCGACGAAAACGCCGATCAGAATTGTGCTAATCCAGGGGGTTCTGAACCTGGGATGGACGCTGGCAAAAATGCTTCTTGGCACCAACCCATCGCGCGCCATCGCCAGGAAAACGCGCGGAGCACTAAGCATCATGACCAGAAGCACGGACGTAATACCGGCCACACCGGCCACGGCAATGATGAATTCAGCCCACCCGAGCTTGACCCGCTGGAATGCGTCCGATACGCCAGCGTCCTTGCTTAGTTCCTGGTAAGGCACCATCCCGGTAAGCACGGCAACCACGGCAATGTAGAGGACTGTGCAGACGAGAAGTGAGGAAATGATGCCGATCGGCACATCCCGTTGCGGATTCTTCGCCTCTTCGGCGTGAGTGGACACAGAGTCGAAACCGATATAGGCGAAGAAAATAATGGCCGCGCCGGCGAGCACTCCCACCGGTTCACCTGAGGCGTTAGGTCTACCCAGGACCGGGATGCCGAAGAAACTGACGCCGGTCCAGCCGTAGGGAGCAAAGTTATTTGTCCAGTTGTCGGGCTTGATGTAGAACACGCCGACTCCGATAACAAACAGCACCGCCGCCACCTTGATGGCGACCATGAGTGCGTTAAATCCGGCACTTTCGCTGATTCCTTTGACCAGCACCGCGGTAACCACGAAGACGACCAGGACGGCAGGCAAGTTGATCCAGGCACGTTCCGGGTTTTGAATCTTCGATTCGATAGTCGCGTCGCCCACCTTGCCGACTATTTTCTTGGCGTCATCTTTGTGGACCCAAAAAACAGCTTCCTTTTCATTACCGCTCGTGTCCTTGGCGCCATCGTCCTTGAGCACTTTCTGAGTGACCTTCACTCCTTCATATTCAGCGACGAGGTTGGGGAGAAAGTGACCCTGATCGTATTTGTGCGGCGCTCCGGACAGGGCTATCGGCACGATTATGCCCAGCTTGAGCAGCACGCTTTGGAAGTAACCGGACCAGCCATTGGCAACAGTTGCGGCGCCGACGGCGTACTCCAGTATGAGGTCCCAGCCGATGATCCAGGCAAAAAGCTCGCCCATCGTGGTGTACGCATAGGTGTAGGCGCTGCCCGCGACCGGTGCCATGGACGCGAACTCGGCATAGCAGAGGGCTGCAAAAATGCATGTCACGCCTGCAACGAAATAGGACACCATCAGCGCGGGGCCCGCCACGTCCTTAGCCGCCGCGCCTGTCGCGACAAAGATGCCCGCCCCGATCACCGCGCCAATGCCGAGCGCAGTGAGCGTGACCGGTCCCAGCACGCGTTTCAGCCGATGCTCCCCCGCCATTTCATCCAGAAGCACCTTCAACGACTTCTTGGCAAACAATTGATTCTGCTGCTTTTCCGGTCCCATTTATGCAATTCTCCTGTGCGTTCGCAAAATGCACCGAACGAGGCAGTCGGCCTTGGGAGAGATGGCTCGTTGCTTAAAGCTAGAATCTATCAGGCGATAGGACGGATGTCAAAGTAGTCCTGGCGGAGATCGCGCAGGCAGCCAGGTACTCAAGTCTTTTGAAATGGGCAGGCTTTTCCGCAAGGCCATAAGTTCCGGCGGACGGACGCCTAAACATGACCGAAGTTCGAGCCTTGGCACTTTGGCAGTTTGGCAGTCAACTCGTCGAGTCTCCACAAGTCGCTGCCACGTAATGGCTTCTGTTTCAACAGCTCACTGCCAAGCCTGTTGCAGGACTTGGCAGTTGGCAGTCACCCAGGAACTCCGCTGCTTCGGACCCCGCTTACTTGCTATCCACGATGAGTGTCACAGGCCCATCGTTGACCAGTTCAACCTGCATCATGGCCCCAAACCGTCCGGTTGCGGTTGGAATGCCGTGGGCGCGAATGGCGTTCACAAACGCTTCGTAAAGAGGAATCGCGCTCTCCGGCGGCGCGGCGTCGATGAAGCTCGGCCGGCGGCCCTTGCGGCAATCGCCGTAGAGCGTGAACTGACTTACCATCAGGACCGCCCCGCCGACATCAAGCAAACCCAGGTTCAGGTTGTCGGCTGCATCCTGAAAGATGCGCAGCGAAACAATCTTATCCGCCAGCCAGACTGCTTGCTCGGGCGTGTCCGTTTTGGCCACGCCAAGCAAGACCAGCAGCCCGCGGCCGATCTCGCCGACCACCTCCTCGCCCACCACGACGCGGGCGCGGGACACGCGCTGTATGACGGCTCGCATGATCTCGCCTCGTCTCCTGAAATAACTGTCTTCTGGGCGGCTATTATCATAGAATCCCTTACAGGCCGCGCATATAAGCTTGACGCGCCACGGCTTGCCTGGCACCTGCTGGTTCATCCTACCTGGCTCTTCATCACGCGAGGATTTCTCATGAAGCGAACTTTGGCACTTGTTGCGTTGTTATTGGCCACGCTATTCGCGGTGACTGCTCCCGCGGCGGACGCCAAGCCGGTAAAGGTACTCATCATCACCGGTGACGAGGTGTCCGCCCACAACTGGAAGGAAACTGCCCCGTTCCTCAAGAACCTGCTTACCAAGGCCGGCATGGAGGTCGATATCACGGAAACCCCGGCCAAGGACCTGACCAACGATAACCTGGCGAAGTACGACGTGCTCCTGCTCAATTACAAGGACACCAAGGCCGGCAAGCCGGAAACCCGCTGGTCGGACGAAAACAAGAAAGCCTTCGCCGATGCCGTGAGCGGCGGCAAGGGACTGGTCGTCTATCATTTCTCCTCGTCGGCGTTCACCAGCGGCACCAGCTTCGATAAGGAGTACCAGAAAATCGTCGCCGGCGGCTGGCGCAGGCAAGGCAATCACGGCAAACGCCATGTCTTCTCGGTGACGCTGCGCAAGGCCGACCATCCGATCGCCAAGGGCATGCCCGCCGAATTCAAGCACGCCAACGACGAGTTGTATCAAAACTCCATGATTCCGTCCGGCAGCGAGGTCATCGCCACGGCGTACTCCGACAAGAGCATCGACCCGAAGAACAGCGGCAAGCACGAGCCGGTCGTCTGGCTCACGACGCATGGCAAAGGGCGGGTATGCGAGAACACGCTCGGCCATGACGTGAAGGCCATGCAGGATCTCGGTTATCAGACCCTCCTGATCCGCTGCGTGGAATGGGCCGCCACCGGCGACGTGCACTACCCGGTGCCGGAGGATCTGAAGGCAGGGAATAAGTAATTCAAGGCGATTCGGTCATTCGTTACTAGTCACTCGAATGACTAGTGACGAAATGACCATTCAGAAGATTGGATGTAGCTTTTTTTGAAAAAACGGGAGGGAAACCCGTGCGGGACGACTATACTCCTCATCAGCAAAAGATCATCAAGCGCTATTACAGCAACCAGGACGCGATCCAGCATCAGCGGCTTTCCGAGCTGGTCACGGAGCTCTACCTTGCCGAGGGTAAGAAACGCCAGCGCTGCTGGACCGCTGCGGCTGGGGCGATGAAAAAGCTGGGGCTGGCCCAGGCGCGCATCGATCATCTGGTTTCCAAGGATGACCCCGCGCTGCTTGCCGAGGTCGTCAAGGAGCTGGAGCGAAAGAAGTAGGGCCGCTTGGATGCGCGCCGCTCACCAACTGCCGCACAAGTCTATTGGTCCATTGAGTTTGCGTCTCCACAGCTTTCCCGCGTATCTTGCACGTGACCTTGACCCCATTTTTTCAGCCTGTTACAAATTTGCCCCGGTTATCGCACTACTCGCGGGGCGCGTATGCAAGTTGTCATTCTCTGCGGCGGCCAGGGCACACGCATTCGGGACGTCGCCGACGACATCCCCAAGCCGATGATCCCCATCGGCGACCGGCCGATTCTCTGGCACATCATGAAGGGCTTCGCGCATTACGGTTTCAAGGACTTCATCCTCTGCCTCGGCTACAAGAGCTGGATCATCAAGCGTTACTTCCTCGACTACCACCTGGCCGGTTCCGATTTCAGTCTCCATCTGGGCGCGCCTGCCGAGCTGTCTCTATACAGCGCGATCGCCGAAGAGGACTGGCACGTGACCTTCGCTGAGACCGGTCTCGATGCCATGACCGGCTGCCGGGTGAAACGCATTGAAAGGTACGTCAAGGACGAGGATTTTCTCCTGACCTATGGCGACGGCGTGGCGGATGTGGATCTGCGCCAGCTGGTCGCCTTCCATCGCGGTCACGGCAAGATTGGCACCGTGACCGCGGTGCGTCCGCCGGGACGGTTCGGTGAAATTGAGTTGAAGGGCGAGCGCGTCTGCGAGTTCAACGAAAAGCCTTTGCTCGCGCGGGGTCGGATCAGTGGAGGTTATCTCGTTTTGCGCCGCCAGATCTTTGCACGGCTGCAGGATGATCCAAACCTCATCTTCGAGCAAGGCCCGCTCATGGAGCTGGCCCACGACGGCGAGCTAATGGCTCACCTGCACAATGGCTTCTGGCAGCCGATGGACAACAGCCGGGATTACAAGTACCTGAACGAACTGTGGAGCCAAGGCGCTGCGCCCTGGAATACCTGGGAGTCGCCGCGCCTGCGCGCCGCGGCGTGAATCATGAATCACTTCTGGCAAGATCGCCGCGTTTTCGTCACGGGCTGCACCGGCCTGGTCGGATCGTGGACCGTACGCGCCCTGCGCGAACGCGGCGCGCATGTCGTTGGTTTGATTCGCGACCAGGTGACAGGCTCAGAACTGGCTCGCAGTGGTCTGCTCCAGCAGATCGACGTCGTACACGGCAGCGTGGAAACTCAGCCGCTGCTCGAACGCGCCCTGGCCGAATACGAAATTCAAACGGTCATCCATCTGGCGGCGCAGACCATCGTCGGCACCGCCAATCGCTGCCCGCTGTCAACCTTTGAAACGAATATCAAGGGCACCTGGTGCCTGCTTGAGGCCGCGCGGCGCAGCGGCATGAATCCCCAGGTGGTCGTCGCTTCCTCCGACAAGGCATACGGCGATCAGAGCACGCTGCCCTACACCGAGGAAGCGCCTCTGCAAGGCAGGCATCCTTACGACGCCAGTAAATCGTGCACCGATATCCTCGCCCTGACCTACTTTCACACCTACCGCCTGCCTGTTTGCGTTACGCGCTGCGGCAATTTTTTCGGCGGCGGCGATCTCAACTGGAACCGCATCGTCCCCGGTACTATCCGCTCGATCTTGCGGAATGAGCGCCCCGTCATCCGTTCGGACGGCAGCTTCATCCGCGACTACTTCTATGTCAAGGACGGCGCCGCCGCCTATCTGCATCTGGCCGAATGCATGGCCCGGCGGCCCGAGGTTGTCGGCCATGCCTTCAATTTTTCCAATGAGCTGCAGGTCACCGTCCTCGACCTGGTCGGCAAGATCCTGCGCCTGCTGCACTCGCCTCTGCAGCCTGACATCCGCGCCGAGGCGCAGCATGAGATCAAACACCAGTATCTGTCCGCGGCCAAGGCGCGGACCATGCTGGGCTGGACGCCGCGCTACGATCTCGAAGCCGCTCTCAACGAAACGATCGGCTGGTACCTGAGTTACTTCGCTTCGCAACCCGTGGACCAAACCGACCGGCGCCCTGTTCGGGCCGCCTGATCCCATTGGCTGGAAGACAAGGGGCCGCCCCATGAGCGATGACCCGCGGTTGTTCAGCCTCGTTGTGCCTGTCCTGAACGAAGAGGAAGTCATCGGCGACACCTATCGGACGCTCAACCAGACTCTTGAGGACCTGGGGATGCCGTTTGAAGTGCTGGTGGTGGACAACGCCAGCACCGATCGGACGCCCGCCATCATGGCCGCCATTTGCGGCAACGATCCGCGCTGGAGGTTTATCCGCCTGAGCCGCAATTTTGGCTACCAGAATTCCTGCACCGCCGGCATGCTCTCCGCCCGGGGCGATGCCATCATGCTGATCGATGCCGACCTGCAGGACCCGCCGGAGCTGATCCAGGAATTTGTCGCGAAATGGCGCGAAGGCTATGACGTCGTCTACGGCGTGCGCGAGAAGCGGACCGGCGAGCCGTGGCTCCGCGTGTTCCCCACCATGCTGGCCATGCGGTTCATCACCTGGATGAGCGACGAGGTCAAGCTGCCCTTGCACAGCGGCGATTTCCGGCTCATCTCGCGGCGCGTGCGCGACGCCTTCGCCCATCTGCCGGAAGCAACCCGCTACCTGCGCGGCATGATTCACTGGCTCGGCTTCAAGCAGATCGGCATTCCCTACGTGCGCCGCGGCCGCACCAAGGGCAAGACCAAGGTGAATTTTTCCCTGCTCTTCGGTTTCATGTTCAATGCGGTGTTCAATTTCTCCATCAAGCCGCTGCGCATGTTCAGCTTTCTGGGTCTCGGCATCATTGGTCTGACCATTGTGCTGGCGATGGTTTACCTGGTCATGTCTTTCCTGACCAATCCGCCGCCGGGGCTGACCACAGTGCTGATGCTGCTGCTCATGAACCTCGGCGTCACGTCGCTCGGCATCGGCATCCTGGGCGAATACGTCGCCAAGATTTATGCCGAGAGCAAGCGGCGGCCGCTTTGGCTGGTCGATTACACGCTCAACATGGAAGGGCAGGCGGCTCCGGGAATTGTTTCCGGGCTGCTCGGTGGACGGGATGAATTCGGCGCCGCGCTGGCGCAACACCGCCCTGCGCCATCATCTTCTTCGGAAGCAGCCTGATCCTGAATGCTTGAGGAACCGATGTCCGCTTTTGACCCGAAGAAACTGCGAGCGACCGTTCTCCGCATGGCCTACGCCGGCTCTTCGGTCCATATCGCCTGCGCCTTTTCCATCATCGAGATCCTTGCCGTCCTGTACCGCGCGCACCTTTACCTGGGCGACGACGCGGCAACCACCCCGGACCGGGATTATCTGGTGCTCAGCAAAGGGCACGGCGTCATGGCCCAGTACGCCTGCCTTCGTGAGCTGGGGCTTGTCTCGGAGGACGATGTGAGCCATTACTTTGGCAACGGCACGCGCCTCAAGGGCCTGTCGGACGCCCATGTGCCTGGCCTGGAAGTGAGTTCCGGTTCGCTCGGTCACGGTTTGTCGGTGGGCGTGGGGCTGGCACTGGCAGCGCAGCGGCAGCGTACACGGCAACGCTGTTTCGCACTTATCGGCGATGGCGAAATGAATGAGGGCGCTATCTGGGAAGCCCTGCTGTTTGCGGCGCATTTTCAACTCGCCAACCTCATGGTCATCGTCGATGCCAACGCGTTTCAGGCGATGGGAAGCACACGTGAAGTGATGGACCTGGGAAGTATTGCGGCAAAGCTGACGGCGTTCGGCTTCCTCACACATGAAGTGGACGGCCACGATGAACGGGCCCTCGATCGCGCCGTCACGGACTTGCTGCAGGCGCCTTCGCGCCGGCCGCGCGGGCTGGTCGCTCACACGGTGAAGGGCAAAGGCGTCTCCTTCATGGAAGCCAATAACCGCTGGCACTACAGCCGCCTGGATGCGCAAACCTATGCCGCCGCCCTCGCGGAGCTGGCGGCCTGATGGACCGATGAAACGACATGAGAACCGCCTTCGCCAATGCCCTGATCCACGCCGCCCGGGACGATGAGCGCATCGTCCTGTTGACGGGCGACCATGGCTATTCGCTCTTCGACGAATTCCGCCGCGCCTGCCCGGCGCAATACCTCAACGCCGGCGTCGCCGAGCAGAATATGGTTGGCGTCGCCGCCGGGCTGGCCAAGGGCGGGCTGCGTCCCGTGGTTTACGGCCTTAGCTCCTTTGTGCCGATCCGCGTGCTCGAGCAGATCAAACTTGATGTCTGTTACGAAGAACTCCCGGTGATCTTCATCGGCGACGGTGCGGGCGTCGTCTATAGCACGCTGGGCTCCAGCCATCAAAGCACGGAAGATGTCGCTGCCCTGCGCGCACTGCCGCACATGTCGATTCTGTCTCCGGCCGACGCTGCCGAAATGACCGCG
>DASZFN010000346.1:0-4951 GCA_035939715.1 Gemmataceae bacterium
GACAACCGCACCTATCACGTACTCAGCCGGGACCTGTCGACCACCGGGCTTCGGCTCATCAGCACGCGCAGCTTCCTGGGTCAGAAAATTCGCGTGACTCTGCCGCGCTGGGAATCGGATGGTCCGTACACTTTTGCCGTCCGCGTGCTGTGGACGTGCGCGATCGGCGACGATCTGTTTGAAAACGGCGGCGCCTTCCTGGAACTCATGCGCACCGGCGAACCGAAATGAGTACTCATCACGCTCCGAGTGATGCCTTCTCCAAGCCAAATTAGTACGTCACTTAGCGACCGACCTGGTCGGCAACGGCTTGCATGGCGGCCACCACGCTCGGACCATTCCCCACCACCGTCTTGAACTTATCCGGCTGCTGCGGGTAGATGAAATGACCCGTGAAGCTGTAGCCCGTCTGCGGGCTGCCTTCGAACTGTGAATCGACCATTCCCTGACTTTGCAACCTGGCCCAGACGTCGTCGAAACCGCTCGCGGGCGGCGGCACCGTGACCGTCAGGCCACCTGTCGTCGGCGGTGCAGCCGGCGGCGTTGGCGGAGTCGGACCCGATACGTTGACTCCCGGCGCCGGAGAGCCCGGGCCTAATGGACTCGGCGTAGCTACCACGATCCCACCGCCGGTCGTCATGCCGGGGCCCGGCGGCGACGGAATTCTCAGGTCCGGCGAGCCGTCGCGCACCTGCGGCGGGCTGTTGGTCAGCATGACTGTGCCGCCGCGCGAGGCCGGAGTATAGATCGGCGGGACCGTGCCGGGAGGTGTGGTCGGTTGATTGCCGGGGTAAGCTCCCGCACTGGTCGAGGTGCCAGGGAGAGGCGTGTACACGCCGGCGGTGGTGCCACCTGTCGGAGTCGCCGGCCGACCGCCCAGGAGCGGGTCAGACTGGTTGCGATCTTCATAGGCGCAACCGGTCGCGACCATTGCCACCAGGCCGATGCCCAGACAGATGGCAACATCAGAGGTCCGCCGGAAAAATCCATCTATCCTGTAAAGACTCGCCATGTTCATTCACTCTCGGCGCTCGCCGGTCTGTGGGGCCAAGCCGGGCAAAATGGGTAATGCCGTCGCCCGACCCATTCACCCAAGCAGGCGCGGGATACACCAGAGCCCGCGGCAGTGCAAGGGGATTTCAGCGAGCCACGAGTGCCGGCCGGTAGCGGTACAACCGTTCTGCAATCCGGTGCGCCGAACCTGCCTCGTCTGGAGAGCGCCGGTAATGCCAGTCGCGGTCGCCTGGGAAGATATCGTCCCCGACGGGCCATTCGCGGAAGGGATTCTTCCCCAAGAGGTGAATGAGCTTGTCGCTGCACATGCTAACGTTGCCGGCACGCGGGGGCATCGGCCCGGCTTCGATTCTCATGCAACCCTTGAGAAGGTGCGGACGGTAACCGCCGACGCAATTGACGATCTGGGCGATTTGAAAAAGCGTGATGGGCCGTGGCCCGCCGGCATGGTAGATGCCGGCCGCGGGGTTGACGAGGAACTGCTCAAAGACGTGATTCAGGTCGTCACAGTACGTGCACGAGCGCACTTCATCGAAATACAGAGTGGCCGGACGATGATGGCGGAAACGTGACTGGATCCAGTCGATGGCGCCGGCGTGCCGGTTGAAGCTCGGACCCATCGGCAATGAAATGCGGAGCAGCGCGGTTTGCGGATTGCGCTCGAGTACCAGTCGCTCCGCCTGCACCATGGTCTTGCCGTACACCGTGACCGGATCGACCGGGTCGGTCTCAAGGTGGTTGCCGGCCCCGGTGCCGGAAAAAACCAGGTCGGTGGAAAGATGCACCAGGCGTGCACCATGCCTGGTGCATTGCTCGGCAATACTGGCGGCACTGTCGACGTTGAGCCGCCGGGCCATCGCCGGGTCAAGTTCGCAGGACTTGAGGGCGCAGTTGCCCACGGCATTGAGCACGGAGCGAAATCGATAGGTGCGAAACAACTCGCCAAGTCCGGCATGGTCTTCGGCGTCCAGTGCCACAATGCCGTCACCCTGCAATCGCCACGTCTGCACCGGCCGGATGCCGACAACCTCGCCGGGGTAGCGCTTCTGAAAGTAGTGCAGCGCGTTGAAACCGGCGACACCGGTGATCCCGGTGACGAGCAGCGGCAGCCGAAGGCCGGTGGCTTGGTGCGGCATCGAGTCATCATACCGTGACGGCATCGCTCGAGCAAAGGTGACGGGCCGGTACTGCGTTGCATGGGTCCGTCGGTTACACGACCCCACGGGGCTTGTCCCGGTGGAGGCGAGGTTCTTGCCGGTGCAAAACCTTGGCCCCGCCCTGACGGTCCAGGTCGTTGCGAGGCACACGCGGAAGTGCTAAGATTGTCGTTTGGCGAAAGCGCGCCCGTAGCTCAACTGGATAGAGCATCGGTCTTCGGAACCGAGGGTTGGGGGTTCGAATCCCTCCGGGCGTATTTGGTCATCTTGCGAGCAATCGCACTCTTCATCGTCATTTCGCGTAGCTTCGCAGTCCTCAAGGACTTGCGCCGATTCTTGCGAGCCATTACGAATCGACGCGGCGGCTCGCTGCACCCCAGTTTGCAGCGCAACTGCACCGCATTTTGCAGCGCGCTGAAAATCGTCATCCGTCACTTGCAGGTAATGTTTCTGGGCAACCAGCGTGGAGTTGCCGATCCACGCACAGACGACATGCAGCGGGTACACGGCCGCCAATTCTGTTTCCCTGCTCGCCCGAAGATTCTGGAACAGCTTGGGCCAGGTAGACAGACCAGCCCTGCGGATGATCTTGGCCATGCGAGTGCGGAGATTTTGTTCGCTGTCCCTCTTGCTCGTGATAACAGGAAGGCTGCCCTCTGGCGCAAGCTCGAAAACCTCTTCCAGGTACGGACGTAGCTCCGGGAAGATAGGCACCCACCCCTCACCCGTCTTAGTGCTGTGCACCCGGAAGCGACTCTTCTCCCAATCAACGTCGGGCCAGGTAAGGGCCAGATGCTCTGATGGGCACCGCAAGCCACCGTATCTTGACAGCGCGAAGATCAGCCTCCATTCTGCGTCTGGGCAGCCAGCAATAACCGCCTCCGTGGTTTCCTGGGTCATGAAGTGCTGGCGTTCCTTGTTCGTGTGCGAGCCCGCCTTGATTTCGGCGAAGGGATTGCGGTTGATAATGTCGGCTCGAACCGCAGCGGTGAAGATTTGCCGGGCACCCTTGATCGTGCGTCCCCACGTGCCTGGAGCATATTTGCCCTTGAGCCAGATCACCCAAGCGTCCGCGTCCGAACGCTTGACGCTCGCCAGGTCCTGCTCCCGCCCGAAGTGAGCGGTTAGACGATCACCGAACATTTTCAAGTTGCTCAGCGTGCTCGCCTTGGCATCGGTGCGTCCGCCAATGTAGCCGTCGATGAAGTTCCCCAGCCGGGCATCAAGGCGCTGGCGTGCTGCAAATAGACCGGCTGCGGCCAGCTTGCCGTGCAGGTCATCGCCGATCTTGCTGATCCACTGAGCGGTCTCACGGTCAAGGGACAGCCCGGCACCATCATCGGCGACGATGGCCTCTAACTTGAGCTTCACCTCATCAGCGATCCGCTGGGTAACCTTGCCCAGCCGGATGCTCTTGCGACTGCCCTTGGCGTTGATGAACTGAATGGTCTTCCGCCCCTTCGGGCCACGGGTGATGCTTGCCATCTTCTCTTCCTCTCCCTCGCCACCCTGATTCCGGCGGAGCAGCGAGCAATCCTAAAGGGTGGGATATTCTACGCGGTGCTACAGGCGGGCGATCCGCAAGTGCTGTGTTTCAGCTGCTGACAGCCCCTTGACGCCCTTCCGTTTTCTGTTGCTCGATGTACCGCTCAAGGTCGCTTAGCTCACTCAGAATGTTCGGCGTGGGGGATGCTTGGGGAAGTGGACATGCCCGAGACGGAATGGTGACGTGCGACGACCCCACGGCGATGCTGGAGTTCCTACACGACCCCTTGCCCGGCCTTCGGTCATTACATAAATAATCTTGTACGCCATCTCCAAAGCAATCGCAACCGACCGATTCAGTCGTCCCTAACCCGTCTAAGGAGAGCCAGCATGCTGAAGAACACCAAAGTCCTGGCCGCGGCCTTCATCGGCCTCGGAATGCTACTCGGCTACGCGGCAGGACTGGTCAATCTCAACCCGGCCCGTTGGGCTTGGGGCCAGCCGGCCCTGGAGTCGCGCATCGAGCCGAAAGAACAGACTCCAGTGACGCCTGACCAGCCGGATCGAACCGTCCTCCCGCCGCCCGAGGCGCCGTTCAAGGGCAAGATTGAGACCTACTTGAAGAACGCAACGCAGGACTGGCCCCAGCCGCTCAAGGCGCCGAAAGGTGCGCCCAACGTCCTGCTCATCATGGGCGACGACATCGGCTTCGGCGTCATGAGCGAGTTCGGCGGGCCGGCGAACACGCCGGTCTTCGATCGGGTGGCGAAGTCCGGATTGTGCTACACCGATTTTCATACCAATGCCATTTGCGCCGCGTCGCGGGCCGCCTTGCTCACCGGGCGCAACGGCCATTCCGTCGGCTTTGGCTGCCTCCCGGAGACCGCAGCCGGTTTCCCGGGATATAACACCATCTGTCCGCCCAGCGCCGCAGACGTGCTCGAAATCCTGCGCATGAACGGTTACGGCACCGCCTGGATTGGCAAGGCCGACTTTACCCCCAGCTGGGAAATCACGAGCGCCGGACCGTTTGACCGGTGGCCGACCAGGGGCGCAGAGTATTTTTATGGCTTCCACGGCCCCGGCGTGAGCCAATGGTATCCGCCGCTCTGGCGGAACCACACGCCCGTGTGGCCGCCTAAAACGCCGGAAGAAGGCTATATCTTCGACGATGACATGGCCAACGAGGCGATCGGCTGGATTGGGCGGCAAAAGTCAATCCATCCCGACAAGCCGTGGATGCTGTATTACGCCCCGAGTTCGGCCAAGGCGCCGGTCGCCGCGCCGAAGGAGTT
>DASZFN010000347.1:0-2994 GCA_035939715.1 Gemmataceae bacterium
TTCAAGCCGGCTGCAGCAGCGGACGAACTCCTTCACCTGCCAGACGAGCTGGCAGGGGTCGATGATGATGAGGAACAGCACCTGTTAGCCCCGGAACTGCTTCACCTGCCGGGCAAGCCGGCAGGGGTCTGGCGAGACCAAGTCATAGAAAAGCGCAACTTCAAAACTGGCGCTTCGGATACAATCTTTAGCTCCAGTAATTAGACCAGGACGCGACCCAGAGCGCAACGCAAATGTAGCCCAGCAAGCCAATCGTGAAGATCCCAGCCATCAGACCGACGACCGCTGTCGCCGCCGCCTGATCGTCCTGCCAGAAGCGTTGCTGTTCGGCCTCCGAAAAGATCACCGATGCGCCGTTGTGCATATCGTCATGTGCCATGAAAACTCCTCTTGTAGGGCAGGTTTGTAAACCTGCCTTACGCTCCAACGGCAGGTTACAAACCTGCCCTACGCAGAGGATAATAGCTAAAACTCGCTGGTCGGCAACACCTCGCCGCCTGCGTAAGTCGATAGGGCGCGGTACGTGTCCGCTTGAATTGCCTGCGTCACATAGCGAACGCTGCCGTCGCAGAAGAGAAAGTTGCAGCCGGCGGTGTGCAGGCTGCGAAAGCCGCTGAGTGAATCCCGGCCGGCGCTGTTGTCGCCGCGCGGATCGCCGCTGTAGACCGCAGGGGCGACCAGCCGGTTATTCATCGGCTCATCACGCGGATCGGCGGCAAGCCCATACTGGGCCGTCACGCCGAAAACCGAGGCGTAATATGGGTGGCTCGTGTCGCCGACGCCCGCAGCGCCCCAGGATTGATCCGCCTGCACCTGCTGCCCGGTCAGGTCCGTGACGGGTTGAGTCGGGTTCCTGGGATCGCGAATCAAGAACGTCTGATTGCCTCCCGCCGCCTCGCCCATGGCAAAAGTGGTGCTCGTGCCGTCGTGGATGTCCGTCAAACGCAAGGAGCGCAGGTTGTCCTGCGGCCGGATGTTGAACACGCCGCGCACCTGCATGGGGATGCGCACCCAGTCCTGGTTGACCGCGCCGTTGGCGCCGCGGCAGAAAGCATAATCGACACTGGCGGCGACCGGCGGCAGGGTGGTGTTCCACTGGGCCGCAATCGGCGCGAGGTTGATACTGCCGCGATCGCGGTTGCTGGGACAGTAGAAAATCTTGACTTCGATGCCGACCGCATCGTAGTTCGGTCGGTCGAACCAGTTATCGGCAAAATGATAGATGCGGTAGGTGTTGTCCTGCTCCAGGTGCGGCAGCAGGTAGGTGAAACCCGTGGCACTGGCATCGCTGATGTCGGCGCTGCGCGTTACCATGCCGGGTGGGAAGCATTCCCACGAGGCGTGATAGTTATGCAGCGCCAGGCCAAGCTGCTTGAGGTTGTTGGAACATTTCAACCGGTTCGCCGCCTCGCGCACCTTTTGCACCGCCGGCAGCAGCAAACCGATCAGAATGGCGATGATCGCGATGACGACCAGCAATTCAATGAGCGTAAATCCACGCCTCTTCTGCATGTTTATGCAACCACAATCTCTTGAATCGGCTTGGCCGTCTTGTCCACGATGCGGATGGGCCGGCCGACGTTGGAATCGTTTTGCTTGAGGTAGTCGATGCCCAGGGCCAGGCAGATGGTGGCCAGGAAATCGGGCGCGGTCACCGGCCGCTCGACGACCTTCATGCCGTCCGGACTGGTCTTGCCGACGACCTGGCCGCCCTTGATGCCGCCGCCGGCAAGGACGGTGCTCCAGGCGTCCGGGAAATGATCGCGGCCGCGCTGCGGATTGATCTTGGGCGTGCGGCCGAACTCGCCGGCCCACACGATCAGCGTGCTGTCCAGCAAGCCGCGCGTCTGCAGGTCCATCATCAAGGTTGCCCAGGCCGAATCGAGGACCTGGCTCATGCGCTTGACGATGTCGAAGTTTTGTTGGTGCGTGTCCCAGCCGATGGCGTTGTTGTCGATGCCGCCGAGCGAGACCTCGACAAAGGGCACGCCGCGCTCCACCAACCGCCGCGCCAGCAAGCAACCCTGGCCGAACTGATTGCGGCCATAGCTGTCGCGCAGCACCTCGGACTCTTCTTCGAGATTAAAAGCCCGCGATGCCGCCGAGCGCATCAGCCGCACGGCCCGGTCGTAGGCCGTCTGGTGGCTCAGGGGGGCGGCGCCCGGATGCTGCGCCACAAACTTCTTTTCCAGGCCGCGCAGCAGGTCGATGCGGGCGTCGGCCTGGGCCTTGCTCACTTCCCGGGAAGTTTCCAGGTCCTGCACTTTCAGGCTCTGTTCGTAGTCGTTGGCGCCACCGCCCATGGGATTGGGAAAGCCCATGTCGGCCACGATCAACGGCGCGAATTGCGGGCCAAGGAATCCCGAGCCGAACGCCGCCGGATTGAAGAAGCGATAAGGCGCAATGCTGACAAAGCTCGGCAGCTCCGACGTCTCGTTGCCCAGCTCCCGGGACACCAGCGCGCCGATGGACGGGTAATCAACCGGTCCCTGCGGCCGATAGCCTGTGCGCATGAGAAACGTGGCCTGGCCGTGATCGCCTTCCTTGGTGCTCATGGAGCGAACGATGACGGAGCGGTCCATGTAGCGGGCGATCCTGGGCAGATGCTCGCTGATGCGCGTGCCGGGGGCCGAGGTGGCGATGTCCTTGTACGGCCCGCCGTTGGCATGGCCGGGCTTCAGATCAAAGGTATCCATCTGGCTAGGGCCGCCTGTCATCCATAGGAGGATGCAGGAATGCCGCCGCTGCGGATCGGTCGCGGCCGCCGAGGCGAGCGCCTCCAGCCAGCCGGAAGCCGAAGCGCCGACCACGCCGGCCGAAGCCAGGCGCAGCCAATCGCGCCGGGACAGCGCTGGCGCTTTGAGCCCACGGGACGTGTAAAACGGTGCACCAGCCATGGAAATGCTCCTCTGCCGCATGAGCGGGGGATTCGCTCAATGGTTAAGGAAAAACTCGGCGCTGTTCAGCAGTGCCCAGAATAGGTCAGCCAGCGCA
>DASZFN010000348.1:0-9482 GCA_035939715.1 Gemmataceae bacterium
CCGCGGTCTGGCGCGAGACGGGCTATGCCTGGGAGGCCGGTTACTGGGCGCGCGTGCAGCCCGGTTATGTGTGGGTCGCCTCCCACTATCGCTGGACGCCCAGCGGCTATGTCTACATCCCCGGCTACTGGGACCTGGTCATCGCCAATCGCGGCGTCCTCTATGCCCCGGTGTACATCAATACGGTCGTTGTCGGTCCCGCCTTCGTGTACACGCCGGCCTATTGCGTGAGCGACACGGTGGTGATCGACGCGATGTTCGTGCGTCCCTGCTACTGCCATTATTACTTTGGCGATTACTACGAACCGCGCTATCACGAGCTCGGCTTCGAGACGTGCATCGTCTACAGCCGGCGGCACTACGATGCGGTCTTTGTCTACGAGCGCTACGAGCACCGCGCCGATCCGCGCTGGGAATCGGTGCAGATCGACATCACGCTCGGCCGCAGCGCCGGCCGCTATCCGGTGCCGCCGCGCACGCTGGTGCAGCAGAATGTGATCGTGCAAAATAACGTCACCATCAATAATGTCAACAATGTCACCAATGTCCGCAACGTCACCAACAACAACACCACGATCAACAAGACGGTGAATAACAGCCAGGTACTGATGCCGGCCTCGCAGTTGGCGGCAAGCAAGGGCATTCGGACGGTGCCGCTGGATGCCGGCACGCGCCAGCAAGCCCGCCAGCAGGCGCAGGCCGTGCAGCAGGTGTCTTTCCAGCGCAGCCAGAGCGAAGTGCCCGTGCGCCCGGGTCAGCCGATTCAACCGCGCACCGCCTCCTTCAACGTGCCGCACACCCAGCCGGTCCTGACGCGGCAAGAAGCCGCCGCCGCTCAGCGCAACAGCGGCGGCATGGTACGCACAGCCGGGGGCAACGGCGTATCCCCCGCCGCAAATACCGGCCATGCCGGAGGACTGACCGGAGCGGCAAACTCTGCGCCGGTGGGAAATGCCGCAATGTCTCACGGCGGCTTGCCTGGTGCGCAGCATCCGCAAGCGCCCAACGGCACAGGCCGTCTGCCGTTCTCCCTGCAGCGGCCCGTGCAGAAGGCGCCTGCTAAGGCGCCGCCGAAACGCCCGCCGGATAAAGACAAGTAGGTCAGGCTTTCCAGCCTGACGTAACCTCCCAGATTTATTGAAATCAGGGCACTTGCGTTAGCCTTGAAGGTTGACCCACAATTACGTTGCCAGCCCAGCAGCCAGCGCTTCCGGAGCCGCATCACCCGCAATCTCCGCCGTCTTATTCGCCGTCTTCGCAGCCGGCAAAAATCGCTGAAAGCCTATCTTCGGCATAAACGGACATCTTTTAGCTTTTTTTGTGAAATTCTCAATCGGGTTTTCTTCTCCAATATGCCCACTTTGGGCATAGTTGCAGTACGTTCAACCTCTAAGGTTGTCCGGTCCTGCCCAGCGGAGTGGTCCCGTGACCGGCCAGGATCGGCAAGAATCGCAACAAAGGAGAAGCCATGATTCGGCAGCATGTTCGCGCTGTCTTGCTGGCTGGCGTTGTTGTTGCCACGGCGGCTATTTCCGCCCGCGCCAACGATGATTGTAGTCAGCCCGCCCCCGCCGCCCCGCAAACCCGCACCGTGACGGTGCAGGAGTGGGTGCCCGAAAAATATGAAACGACGCGCACCGTCTACACACGGGAGCAGCGCCAGGAAACCTACACCGCCTATCGCTGCGAAACCGTTCAGGAAGAACGGACCCGCACCTGCACCGTGTACCACACGGTCAACGAGGAAAAGGAAGTCTGCCGCAAGGTCCCCGTCCGGGTTCCTTGCTGTGAGGAACGGACCGTCATGAAGCCCTGCTACCACTACGTGAACGAAAACAAGGTCGTCCGTAAGTGCGTGGACAAGGGCCACTGGGAATGCAAGGAAGTTCCCTGCGGACCAAGCTGTATGGACCGGTTGAAGGGTCTGTGCCAGCGGCACAACGACTGCTGCAACGACTGCCAGCCGAAGTGCGAGGAAGCTCGGACCAAGAAGGTCCGCTGCTGGGTGCCGTGCCCGACCTGGGAAGAGCACACCGTGTGCTGCAAGAAGCGCGTCTGCGAAATGAAGCCCGTCACCTGCAAGGTGAACACTTGCAAGACGGAATGGCGCGAGGAGAAGTGCAAGGTCATGTGCTGCCGGCGCGTGCCGGAGTGCAAGACCGAAAAGTACATGGCCTGCGTGCAGAAGAAGATTCCCTACCAGGCGTGCCGCACGGTATGCGTGTGCGTGCCGAAGGTCGAGAAGGTGACTTGCTGCCGGATGGTCTGCCACACGGTGCAGAAGCAGGTGGCTTGCGAAACTCCATGCCAGAACGCCTGCTGCGAACAGTCCTGCGGCAGTTCCTGGTTGTCGCGCTTCCATAGCTGCAGCAGCCACAAGTTCCACCACCACGGTGATTGCGGCGGCTGTGGCGGCTGTGGCGGCTGCCACTAAAGCAACGTCCTCTGCATCGCCTCCCCCGGGCGAAGGGAAAAGGTGTCATGCCTTTTCCTTTCGCCTTTTTTGTCTTCTTTCGCTCGGCGAAAGACCCCTTTCGCCGAGCGAAAGGCGACGCTCATGCTTAGCCGCCTTTGCCGGCGGCTTTCGCAGTGGTCGTGAAGGTCTTGTTGGAGTTCGATCCCAGAGTCGTGATGGTGCCGATGCAGACCACCACAATCAGGGCAATCATGACGGCGTATTCGACCGCCGTGGGGCCGTGTTCGTTCCGCAAGAAGTTCCTGATCTGTCGGACGAGACGGGATATCATGAAATCACCTCGGGCAGGGTTGGACTGCCGCTAGAGACAAAGGAGTGACTGCAGGGGAACAATGACCAGGGAAGGAATGACTGCCGGGGTCATTAAAAATATGGATTTCAGAAGCAAGCGTGTCAAATGCGGCATCAGGAACCGCTGGGATTGACGGCCTGGCCCGTGCTCGTAAACGTCTTGTTCGCATTGGTGCCGAGGACGGTGATCGCTCCCAGGCAGATCACGATAATCAATGCCAGCAAAACGGCATACTCAACCGCAGCGGGGCCGTCTTCGTTCTTCAGGAAACGCGCGATCCGGGGGCTTGCATTTTCGAGCATGGCATCACCTCATTAGTAAGTTTGTCTTTACAACTCTGTATTCGAGTCGGCGGCTTGTCAAATTCGGCTAAACCAGAGAGGAATTGTTGCGCTCCGTCAAGCAAGCGCCGTTTCCTCGTCGCGCAAGTGCCGGCCGGTCAGGGTCACAAAGACGTCTTCGAGACTGGCATGGCGCGTCGTCAGACGCGCCAGTTGCAAATTCTGCTGTTGCAAGAGTTGCAGCAGGGCGGGAATGGCGATATGAGGGGCGGTCACGGCCAGGCTATAGGCTTCCTCTTCGTGCCGGACGGAGACGACCTCCGGCAGCGCCTGGAGCGCCGTGGCGGCAAGCGCTTGCCCGTCGCTGAGCGCGAACTCCACCAGGTGCTCGCCGCCCAGCCGGGCGATCAATTCCGCGGGCGAACCGAGGGCAATGACGCGGCCGTGATCGACAATGGCCACGCGATCGCACAGGCGTTCGGCCTCATCCATGTAATGCGTCGTGATCAACACGGTCCGGCCCTGCCCACCCAGAGCGCGGAGAATATCCCAGAGCTGGCGGCGCGATTGCGGGTCCAGGCCCGTAGTCGGCTCGTCGAGAAAGAGTAGTTCCGGATCGCCGACCAGGGCACAGGCCACCGCCAGCCGTTGCCGCTGGCCGCCCGACAATTTGCCGACATAGGCAGTCGCTTTTTCCGTTAGACCGACCTGTTCCAGAACTTGTTGCGGCGCCAGGCCGCGCGCGTAGAAGCTGCGGAACAACGTCAGCGTTTCCAGGACTGTGAGCTTTTCCGCCAGGCGCGTTTCCTGGAGCGAGATGCCCAGCCGTTGCCGCAGGGCGTCGTCCTCCTGTCCCCAGCGCCGGCCGAGGATTTCCACTTCCCCCGACGTCGGCGCGAGCAGCCCTTCCAGAATTTCGATGGTCGTGGTCTTGCCCGCGCCGTTCGGTCCGAGCAGGCCGAAGCATTCGCCGGTCTCGACCTCGAGATCGAGGCCGTTGACGGCATCGACCGGCCCGGTGCGGCTCTCGTAGCGTTTGCGGAGATCGCGGCAGAATATGGCGGAAGTCATGGCGGTGATAGTGGTTTTGTAATACCGTGGGCTAGGTCGATGAATCCGGAGCCGCCCCCTGGCTGCGCAACGCTTGCACGACTGCCAGATTTTGGGCCGCCTTTTCGCGGAAGCGGTCGCCGTTCAGCAATTGCAGGAAGCAGGCCTCGGCTTTATCGAATTCGCGCAGACGCGTGTGGCAAGCGCCGAGGTTCATGAGCGCGGGCTCGCCCACGATGGTCGGGTCAAATCCTTCCGAACGGTCATAGGCGCCGCTGCGGCCCAGGTCAACCAGCTTTTCCAGCAGGCGGCTCGCCTGTCGGAATTCGCCGGCCTGGAAATGGTGCTGGGCAATTTGCCACAAGATCGGCGGGCTGTTGGGAAACCAGCGCAAGGCCAGGGCCCGCGCTTCGTCGCGGGAAAGCCGGCTGCGCGACTGGGCCGGATCGACCGTGAGCACGTATTCCAGGAGCCGTTGCACTTCAAGCAGGGGCGCGGCAGCCGCCTTGCGGACGGCGATGATCTGTTCCACGGCCTCGGCCAGCACCTCATGCCCCTTGGCATTGTTGGCCAGCAACAGGGCGCGGCCGTACTCGATCAGATAATGAAGTTGTCCGGGACGGTCGCGCAGCTCCAGCTCCAGGAGGCGCAGCGACCAGCGCAGCTTGCCTTCGTCGAGTTGCGAGAGGTAAGCATGACGGCGAATGGCAATCTTGGCGTAGGCCACCTGCTTGCCTTCTCGGCCGGCGATCTCCTCAAAGGAAGGCACGAACACCGGATGAAGCCGGCCGACGGAATGGACATCCGGCCGGCGGCGAAACAGCCGGAGCTGCGCGGTTTCTGAAAACGAGGGCGGCTGCTCCAGGCGGTGAATATCCGTGACCAGCGCGTAGAACCCCAGGGCATCCACGCGCGTGCTGCACTCGCGCAGCGGCTCGAAACTTTCCGGCAGCAGTTCCTCGTCCGGATTGAGCCACAGGATCCAGTCATGCCGGGCGTGAGCGATGGCGTGGTCCCGAGCAGCAGCAAAATCGTCCTTCCAGGCGTAGTCGATAACGCGGGCCCCCAGATGACGCGCCAGTTCCACGGTGCGGTCGCTCGAGCCGGTGTCGGTGACCAGCACCTCGTCCGCAGCCCCAGCCACGGAACGAATGGCGCGGGCAATATTCTTCTCTTCGTTGCGCGTCAGCAGGCAAACGCTCAGGGGCATGGGGTTCTTGTCTGTGCAGGTCTGGTTTTGGGCATAGACGGGTATTCTATCAGGTCTGCGGTGGGGCGCCGGCCTTCGACAAGCGGGCGCAGCACGCTGCGCTCGAAGCGGGCGCTGAAGACAGCGGCGCCGTCCAGGGTGAGATGGTGGCTGTCCATGAAGCCGCTGTCCGGAACCCAGGCGCGGGCATCGACGACGGGAACGTCATACTCCATTGCAAGCCGGGCCAGATACTGTTGCAGGCACGTTTTGGTCTGCGCGAGGTACCAGCTCTGGAAGATGCTCCCCTCCGGCATAATCAGCAGCAATGGAATGATATTCTCCCGCCGGCACAGGGCTAGCAGTTCGTGCAAGGCGCGGTCGGGCTCCGCGGCAACATGAAAACTGCCCATGAGCGGTTCTGGGTATTCCAGGCGTGCCTCGGCGAGCCCTCGTGCAAACTGGTCGGCGTCCACCTGATGGACCGCATTGGCCAGCCAGCCGCTGCCGTCCACGCCGCGCAGAAAACCGTTGATCGCGGAAGCGCGCGGACACCAGTCCGGCGCGCAGCGATTCAGGATGCAAAAGCGCTGCGACCAACAGGCGAGCGCGCGGCCACCCAGCCACTCCGGGTAAACCGCCCAGGGATCATTGGCGTAGGGACGAAGCCATTGCAGGTCAGCCCAGCTCAAGCGGCCGTAAGCGTCGTTCTTTTCAACCTTCCAGAAATTATTGATGCTGAGAAAGGGAGGCATGATTTCAATCACCAGCCAGCGCGGCCGAATTCCCTGCTCAAGCAGCCGCTGGGTGCATAGAAGCTCGCGCAAGGGACCGGCCGCGGTCAGGCCGAAATTAAACAAGACTGCCGGAACGGGACGGACGGGATTGGCCAGAAGTGATGGCGCGAAGCCGTTCAGGGTTCGCGAGCTGCCCATGGCGAGAAAGAGCGGACGGTCCGGAGCCTCCGCCAGGCGGCAACGAAGCTCGGCCAGTTTGTAACCGTATTCCGGGTCGCGCAATTCCGGATAGCGCTCCTCCATGGCAATGGCAAGCGCGACCTGCACGCCGGCAAAGAATAGAAATCCCCACAGGAGGGCGCGACGAATGCTCCGCTCCAAAATGCGACGCGACTTCGCACGCGATTCTGCCGGCTTTCGGGAGTTGCCGTCCGCCTTTGCTTGCCAGTTTGCAAATAATTGAGCGATGGCCGGTTTGTCGCGTTGGCCTTCGAGCAAATCGGGCGGCCTGGTTGCGGGCGTCATCCATGACCCTCTAGACAAGCAGCACAAAATAGGCGACGCCGCAACCAAAACGGCGGCATGGTCGAAGCACAAAGTGTATAAACCGGCTGATTGCAGGGTCAATGCCAGGAGTGAGCCGAGATTCAAGCCCGCGTCATTTCAATCCGGCCAAAAACTCCACCAGGTTGCGCACTTCCGATTTGGATAGGTGCTTGATGACATCCTCGGGCATGGCGGATTTGCCTCGGGTGCGCTCTTCGACCTGGCTCTTGGGGATATCAAGAACATGGCCTTCCGCGGTGATGAGCCGAATCTGCCGGGCGTCCTCGGACTTGACGATGCCGACGTTGATCTGACCGTTGCTCATGGCGAGCACGACGGTCTCAAAACCCTTGGCGATCTCCTTGTTCGGGTCGAGGATGGATTCCAGCAAGTACTCGCGCTTCTGGCGCGTGCCGATGCCGGTCAGATCGGGACCGACCTCGCCCCCTTCTTTCTTGATCTTATGGCAGCGCACGCAGGAAACTTCCGCCTTGTGGAAGAAGATGTTTTTGCCTGCCTCGGCATCGCCGCCGGCGAGAGACTCGCGATACCTGGTAAGCAAATCTTTTTTCGAGCGTGCCTTTTCATAGGCCGAGAGCTTGCCCTTGACCTCCGGCGCCTTGCGCCGGCCGGCGGCTTCGAGCAGGTCAAGCTGGATTTCCACCGGCATCTGGTTGGAGCCGAGTTTGTCCAGGCAGCGGCACAGGACGGTGTCGGCCGCCGGGCTCTTGAGGTCGCCCAGAATCGAGAGCGCGCCCTGCTGTTCGATGACGCTTGCGTGGCCGAGCACCGCTTCCAGAACCCCTGCGGCCTCATTGGGCCGGTGCTTGGCCAGGACACGCCGCCCGGCGGTCCGCAACTTGGCCTCCGGATCTGTTAGCGCCAATTGCATGGCTTGCTCGAGGCGCTCGTCTGCCAGCGTCTCCAGGGCACTCAGGGCTTCCAGACGGAGTTCCACTGAGCGCTGCCGATCGGCTACGCGCTCCAGAAGCGCGGGCGCGGTTTCTTTGAGCTGCAACTTGGCCACGAGCTTGACGGCTTCCCGCTGGACCTTGTCCGGAGCGCGGAAGAGTGCGGCCAGGGCCGGCCGTACGGCAGCAGTTACAATGGGTTCAGGTCGCGGCGGCAAAGGCCGCCACTGTCCCATAATGCGATCACGGCCGCCGGGATGAGACCAATCCGCCAACTCTCGCAGCGCCTCAATGCGGACCGCCTCCGGGATATTCTCCTGGGTCGCGAATGCAGCCACGGCAGCCGCGTTATCGGCCTGGCCCAGGCGAAAGTTCGCGTTCAGCACGCGATGCTGGAGCGGCTCGGGCATGTTCTGGCGGCTAATGAGGGCAGCAAGCTGCGGCAAGGCAGCATTGATCGGCACGTCGTTGATTGCCCGGGCCGCTTCGAGCACAAGACGCGGCTCCGGATCATTCAAGAAACGCGCCACCTCCGAAAGTTCCAGGCGCCGCAAGGCCAGCAGGGCAGCCAGGCGAATCGACGGCGTTTTATCTTCGCCTATCTTCTGGAGCACCTCCGTATTGCCGAACCAGGTCAGTGCCATGACACCGGCGTGCCGCAGATACGGATCGCGATCGGCATTCTCCCGCAGCATGCCCACCACGGGTTCGACAACTTCCCGGCGGCCGAACTTGCCGGCGCTCAGGGTTGCAAAGAAACGCACGCGCGGCTCGGGATCGTGGATTAGCGAAAGGAGCCGGTCAAATGCTGTGGCAATATGTCCCTCTCCCAAGACCTTGGCGGTCTGGGCGCGTACTTCGGCGTCGGGATCTCCGAGCAAATCAACCAGCGGCTCCAAGACATCGGGAGTCTTGCGACTGATTTGTCCAAGAGCCCAAAGCGCATGCAGCCTGGCCAACTGGTTTTGCTTGCTGCGGGCAATGTCGCGCAGCCGCGCCACTGACGGCAGGCCGCGATCCGCCAGCGCGAACTGAGCATTCTGGCGAACGCGCATGTCGCGATGCGAAAGCAGCCCGGCTAATTCATCGAGAGAACGATGCGTCATGCCCTCAGCTAGGAGCTTTTTTACCCCCAGGACTTCTGGATCTCTTACTTTTTCCGGATCGAATACCTTGTAGACTCGCCCCTTGTTCGGCTTCTCCCAGCCTTCGACCCAGTCGGTCAGATAGAGACAACTATCGGTGCCGAAATCCACATCCGTGGCCAGCACCGACCAGATGAACTCGTGCTGATCGACCATCTCGAAGGCAGCTCCCTTCAGCTTGACGGCCAGGGAGCGGACGCCGCTTTGCCCGCTGCCGCCACGAAAATCGCAGAGGAAAAAGTGTTCCTGGTAGCGTTCCGGCAGACCGAGGCCGGGGTAATAGGTTAACCCCGCCGGGCCATCGGCCACGTTGGCAATGGGCGGCACGATATAGGCCGCCTGGCCGTCCCACGGGGGCAGCCAAAGCTTCTCTGCGTTCCACGGCCCCAGGTCGACCGGCATCGTGTGATACTGGTAGCTGCCGCGCCAGCCGCTATCGCCGCCTTCGACCACATAGACCCAGCGCGCCTTGTCGCCGTGATCGGCGTTGTTGTCGCCTGTGAAGAGGTTGCCGTATTGATCGAACGCCAGCTCTTGCGGGTTGCGCAATCCGGTCGCGACGATTTCCAGCTCCGAGCCGTCCGGGTTGCAGCGCAGCACGGCGCCGGTGTCGGGACAGGAAATGGTGCGGTCGTTCATCTGCACATGGAAGCCGCGGTCGCCGCAACTGAAATAGATCTTTCCGTCGGGCCCAACGCGGAGCCCGTGCAAGTCATGGCCGATGAAGGATATGTGGACGCCGTACCCGGAGTGCAGGATCTTGCGGCTCTCGGCTTTGCCCGAGTGTTTTGGATCGCCCAGCATCCAAAAGTTGGGCATGCACGCGTACCAGACCTTGCCGTCGCGTGCCAGCAG
>DASZFN010000349.1:0-6476 GCA_035939715.1 Gemmataceae bacterium
GGGCTCATGGGGACAACATAATCGGTCATTGGTCATTCGTCATTGGTCATTCGCGAATGACCAATGACGAATGACTAAGGACCATAACTCTTAAGTGAGGAACCGAGAGACAGGAAGCTATGCCTTCTGAAATCGATGGGCGGTCACGCCGATGACGCCGTATTGCTCCTCAACCAGCCCTGTCACGATGTAGGGTCCGAGCGTGAGATAGGCCACCGGCGGGCAGGTGCCGGGGAAGAGGGTCGCCTCGATCAGGCCCCATTCATCTTCCAGCGTCACGAACTGCATGGTGTGCCCGCCTGTCGTCGGCGTAAGCCGAGCCGTGGCGACCACGCCGGCCAGGCTGACGCGCTTGCCGAGGTTTTGCGGCAAGTCCTTGCTGGTGATTAGCCCGGCGGGCAGCCCAGGTCGAAAGAGCGACATCAGCGGCGGCCCGGCGACGAAACCGAGCAGGTCCCACTCATCGCGCAGGCGGCGGTCGACGGGATACTCCGCGGGAGACCAGTCAATAGCCGGGTCGTCGGAGAAAAGGGCGGGCGCGGGGGACTGAGTACCGAGTACCGAGTACTGAGTACTGGGTACTGGGTACTGAGTCCGGGCTGCGGACTCGCCGAAAGCGCCTTCGCCGGCCGGAGCATGCACGGCTTCGCCCTCGACTTTCGTCACTGGCTGCTCGGTACTGAGTACTCGGTACTGGGTACTCGGTACTCCGCCCGCTGCCTTCTCCAGGTCCGCTTCCAAAAACAGCGCCGGCCGGGACTTCTCCGTGAAATCAAGGGCCCCACAGCGAATGAGCAACGCCAGCTCCTCCGGTCCAGGCCCCACCCGTCTCCGCAAATCGGCCAGGCCGAGAAACGGCCCGCGGCGGGCGCGGTTGGCAAGCAGGCGCACGCGAAAATCTTCATTCAGAGAGGCAATCGCTTCCAGGCCCGTGCGAATGCCGTCTCCCTCAGCGATGAAGATCTCCTCCGAGCGATTGACACAGGGCAAATACACGGGAATGCCGGCCCGTTTGATGGCCTCGATATAGACGCGGCGGGGATACATGCCCTGGTTGTTGTTCAGCGCCGCCGGCCAGAAGCAGAGCGGGTGATGCGCCTTGAGCGCGGCGGCCTGCCAGGCGATCAGGCCGTAGCTGACCGCGTGGCTCTTGCAAAAAGAGTAATGGTTGAACTTCGCCAGTTGCACCCACAGGTCGGCAGCGACCGCACGCGGCACGCCGTTCTGCTGGCACGCTGTCAGAAACTCCTCGGTCAGGGCTCGGGCTTCCTGATCCGTGCGGTGTTTGCTCACGCGCCGGCGAAAGTGGTCGGCCGCAGGCGCCGACAGGCCGGTGATCGCCTGCAGCACGCGCAAGGCGTCGTCCTCATAGAGCATGAGGCCCTGCGTTTCGTGCAGCAGCGGCTCGAGCACCGGATGTGCGTAGCGGACCGGCTCCAGGCCGCGGCGGCGGCGAATGAAAAGCTCCTTCATGCCCACGGAGGCGGCCCCGGGACGGATCATGGCCAACGCCTGAATGACATCCATGAGCTCCCTGGGCTGCATCTGGACAAGCAGGTGACGCATGGCGGGCGATTCGAGCTGGTTGACGCCGAGTGTGTCGCCCTGCTGGAGGAGCGCGATAGTTTTTTCGTCGACAGTATCGAGTGATGGGTGGTGAGTGGTGAATGGTGAGTGGTGAGTGGTGGAGTAAAGCCGGGCAGCGTCGATGGTGCCAAGGGCGCGGTTGCCGAGCAGATCCATTTTCACGAGCCCGATCCGCTCGGCGGCATCCTTCTCGAACTGGGTGATGACGATGCCCTTGGCGGCGCGCTGCAAAGGCGCGTATTCCTCGATCGGTCCGGGCGTGATGACCACGCCGCCGGGATGGATGGAGAGATGATGCGGCCGGCCCAGCAGGCGCCGGGCATCGGCGACGATTCGCGGCCATCGCTCCGGCTCCAGCGGAAAGCGCGGCGGTAAAGAATCTGCAATCTGCAATCTACAATCTGCAATCGATTCTTCGTCCCCCAGGAATTTGTCCACGCGTTCGGAGAGCGTTTCCAGCAGACGGCTCACCTGCTCATTGGAAAGCCCGTGGACCTTGGCGGCTTCGCGAAACGCCGAGCGCGGTTGCAGGAACAGGTGGGAGCTGATCATCGCCGTGTGCTCGGCGCCGTGCCGGCGAAAGACATAATCGATGACGTCGTCGCGCACCTTCCAGTCAAAGTCGAGATCGATATCCGGCAAGTCGGTCCGTCCGGCGTGCAGGAACCGCTCGAGCGGCAGAGCAAAGGCGAGCGGGTTGACGTCCGTGATTTCCAGCAGGTAGCAAACGAGGCAATTGCCGGCCGAGCCGCGCAGAGCCATGCCGTGGCCGCGCCGCCGTGCGTAGCGGGCAATGTCGCGCACGACGAGAAAATAAGATGCTAACCTGCCCGTTTCGATCAGAGCCAGCTCCTGCTTCAAGCGGTCGTGAGCAGCCGTACTCGCGTCCAGGCCCCGGCGGCGCAGGCCACGCGCGCACAAAAGCCGCAGAAAACTGCCGGCGCTGTGCTGGTGCGGCAAGCGCGGCTGCGGCAACACCACTTCGCTGGGGAGCACGTTTTTTTCCGCCAACGTGCTCACGAGCGTCTCGGCATTTTCCATTGCTTCCGGTAAGTCGCGAAAGCGGTGTCGCAGCGTCTGGAGATCCACCAGATGATGATCCGGTGTGATGCGCAGGGCACGCGGCAACTGATCGAGCAGAGTGCCCCGGTTCACCGCCGTTACGACGCGAAAAGTCGCGTACTCCGCGGGCATGGCGAAATGCGCCGCCGTGCTCGCCACCGGCCGAAGGTCAAGTCGCCGGCCGCACGCCAGCAACTCCTGCTCGCGCGCCGCCGCCTGGCCCGGACGAACAATCTCCAGCCACAGCCGTCTGTCAAAAGCATCCCGCAACTTCTCGGCGAGCGCCGGCTCGTCCACGAGCACGTGCAAGCCGGCGGCGTTTTCTACCAGCAGATCTTCCAGACGCTGCGCCGCGCCATGCAGATGGAGCCGGCTGATGATCCGGCACAGGTTACGATAGCCGGCGGGCTCGGCGATCAGAGCCACGCAATGCGTCCGACCTTGCCCGAGACACGCGCCAAGCACCGGCCGTACACCGAAGCGGCGGGCTTCCTCGACAAAAGAGACGGCGCCATAGAGGTTATTGGTGTCGGTCAACGCGAGCGCCGAATATCCGCAAGCCGCCGCGCGTTCGAGCAGAGGTGTGAGGCCGCTGACTCCTTGCAGCAGGGAATACCAACTGTGCGTATGCAGCGAAGCGGGCATAAAGTGCCAAGCAGATGTAAGAAGACGGCTTCATCCACATACATATGCACATGATCAGTAAATAAATACAAGTAAAAAAGCGCCTCTGAAAGCCGCATAAATTACCAAGCTTCACCATCTTTACTGCCAACTGCCAAAATTCTTATCCGGCTTGGCAGTGACCCGAAGCGGCATAAACTCAAACAACGAAGTTATTTGTGGCCGTCCAAAAAGTCGACTGCCAAACTGCCAAAGTGTCAAGCAGGTGACGTCAATGCTGGTCGGCATCCCGAAGACCGAGCAGGAGGCCAAGATACCCGAAACGGCGGTCGGTTTCCGAGGGCCAGGCATCGACCGATTTCTGCACCGCCGTACCGCCCCAGCGGGCGTTATGGCGGGCCCAGGCTTTCAGGGCCAGGCCGTGCGCCGGAGTATCCTTATCCACGATTTGCAGCGGCTCTTCATCTACGACCTGGCTCAATTTCTCCAGGCGCTCATTAAGGATGGCGAGCTGGGCACGGCCGCGCAGGTCCCCGTCCGGGATTTTCTTGGCCAACGCCACCGCCTCGTCTTCCATGCCCGCTTTCACACCCAGGCGGACCAAACGATAGAGGAGCCAGGGTGAAAGCTCCTGGAGTTTGGAATCGCTGGCAGCGGCGGCGAATGCCTTTTCAAGATAGTTTTTGGCCTTCCCCGCGTCGGGCGTGTCCTGGGCGACAGCGGCAAGGCCAACCAACACCGGTAACTGGCTAGCCGGCGGAGCGTGCTCCAGCGCCTGATTAGCTTGCTCCCATTCTCCCTTGCGAGCGAAGCCCTCAGCCAGGCCGAGGACGACCGACGGATCGATTGGTTTGCCCGGCTCCGGCGTGCCGATCAACTTCTGGACCTGCTCCTGTTGGCCGAGGACTACCCATAGAGCGATCAGGGAAGCAGGCAGCGGCGGCGACTTCTTCTGCGGCTGAGCCGGATTTGCTGGCGGATGAGACTGAAAGGGCTGGCTCGCCTGCTCCGCCAATCCTTTCGCTTCAGCGAGATCATTCGGTTCCTTGCTCCGCAATATTTCCAGCCCCAGCACGGCCAGGAGTTCCGGCGTCTGGTCAGGAAATTGGGAAACCCATGGCCGAGTGCGTTTTTTGTGATCGCCCTGCAAGGGCTGCAAGGTGCGCGTGATAAGTGCTAAAGCCTCGGCTCGGGCCTCCGGAACGCGCAGACTCTGAAAGGTTTGAGTCATTAGTTTTTGCGCGTCTGCCCATTTAATGCGTTTATTATCCTGAATCTCACGTAATGCAATCTCCGGTGATTTGCTGGTGCTGCCTAGATTCACTTCCCACCGGAGCAGATCGATGAGCAAGCAATCCGGCTCATACGGGTGTGCCAGGTTAGCCGGAAGCGTGGCCGCGCGATGCGCTTGCCCAAAGAGAATGCTTGCCGCGGACGCGTTTGGCGTCTGGGCACGAAGCTGATACTCGCCTGCAGCCCGAAACAGTTCGGCGGCCGCTAGTTTGTCTTTACTGTCTTCAAGGCCGTCGAGCGCCAGGGCCAAAAGACGAGCATGGAGCGTGCTCGCTCGATAGTTCAAGATAAACAGCACGATCAGCGCAAGCACGCCCGCAAAAGCTCCGGCCGTGACGCCGATCCGCGTCCATTGCTTCCAGGTGCGTTTGGGTTTGATTTGCGGGACCGCGTCTGCTTCCAGAAGCGCTTCCCGGCTTACGGTGCCCACGGCGCGGGCGTCCCAGGCGCCTTCCGGCGCCGGCTCCACATCCCGGCGGGCCCCGGCCGGCAGCCGGCTATCGACCTTGCGCCAGTCCTTGGGGTCCGCCTTTTTCGGCAGCGGCACCTTGACGATGCGCCGGCACTCGGGACAGCTGGTTTGCTTGCCGGCCAGGTCCGCCGCAACCGCCACCTTGGTGTCGCAATAGGAGCAGACAAACTCGATCGTTTCCGCTTCCTTGACCGGCGCGGCTGCCTCCGGCTGATCCGCCAGCGCGGCCGCGGCAAACTCTTCGACGTTGGCCGGCGCCGAGTTGGGCGCCGGCACGGTCAGCATTTTCTTGCAAGCCGGACAAGCCCGCCTTAGACCGGCGAGGTTGTCCTTGACGATGAATTCTTTTTTGCAATGCGGGCAGTTGAATTTGATGGCCATGTCATTTGCTAACCAGGGGCAAGTGCGTGCGGCCGTTCGCGTCGCTGACGGATTTCTCGTTTTTCAAATGACCCTTGTCCGCTTCTTCCTTCTCCCAGATTTCGATCTCCTCCAGGAGGGCATCGACCATTTCCGCTTCGGTAACGTTGCGGATCATTTCGCCGCGTTTGAAGATAACGCCCTTGCCGTTGCCGGCGGCGATACCGATGTCGGCTTCGCGGGCCTCGCCGGGACCGTTCACGACGCAGCCAAGAACGCTGATCTTCACGGGCGTTTTTCGGCCCTGGAGCCGCTGCTCCAATTCGCCCATGATCTTCTTGAGATCGATGGCCAGCCGGCCGCAGGTGGGGCAGGCGATCAGTTCCGGGGCGCGCACGCGCCGCTGCGTGGCCTGGAGAATATCGAAGGCGGCGCGGATCTCGACTTCCTTGTCGGCCAGCAGGCTAACCCGGATGGTGTCGCCGATGCCGTCCAGCAGGATGGGCGCCAGGCCGCACGCGGACTTGGTGACCGCGTACGGAGGTTGCCCGGCTTCGGTGATGCCGATGTGCGTCGGGTAGTTCGCCTGCTTGGCGTAGAGTCGGTAGGCTTCCACAGCGGTGATCACGTCGCTCGATTTCAAGGACACGATGAGGTCGTGGTATCCTTCAGACTCGGCGATTTCGATGTACCGGAGGGCGCTTTCCACCATGGCGGGCGGGCAGGGAAAGCCGTGCTTCTCGACCAGCTCCCGTTCCAGGCTGCCGGCATTGACGCCGATGCGCATGGGCATGCCCTTGGCCTTGGCCTTGCGGATGACCTGGCGATAGCGGTCGTAGCCGCCGATATTGCCGGGGTTGATGCGGATCTTGTCCACCGGATGGTCCAGGGCGGCGAGAGCCATCTTGTAATCGAAATGGATATCGCAGATCAGCGGAATATGGATGCGCTTCTTGATCTCGGTCAGGACGGCGGCGTCCTGCGGCTTGGGGACGGTGACGCGGACAATCTCACAGCCGGCCGCTTCCATGCGCTCGATCTCGGCGAGCGTGCCCTCAAGGTCGTAGGTGTCCGTGGT
>DASZFN010000350.1:0-3270 GCA_035939715.1 Gemmataceae bacterium
GGCTTTGCAACGAAAAGGTAGGTCGGGCTTTTCAGCCTGACCCAGGTTCCCTTAATCTGGGCAATAGAAGCCAGCCTGGAAAGGCTGCCCTACAATTGCGTTGCAGGGACTCAACGCTCGGGCAGCTGCCGCAACAGGTTGACCATCTCAATCGCCGTCAGCGCCGCCTCAAAGCCTTTGTTGCCACCTTTGGCCCCTGCCCGGTTGATGGCTTGTTCCAACGTGTCGCAGGTTAGGATGCCGAAGATCACCGGTACCCCCGTGGCCAGGGCAGCCTGAGCCACACCTTTGGCAGCCCCGCTCGCGACATGATCGTAGTGGTCCGTATCACCGCGGATGATGGCGCCCAGGCAAATGATCGCCGCGTACTTGCGGCTCGCCGCCAACCGTTGTGCTACCAGGGGAATTTCGTAAGAGCCCGGCACCCACACGAGGTCGACGGCCTCGTCGCCGACGCCGTGACGTTTCAAGCCATCTTGGGCGCCGCCAACCAAATGCTCGACCACGAATCGATTGAACCGCGCTGCCACCAGGGCGAAACGGCCGGGAGGTGGTGAGAAGTTGCCTTCATACACGGTCGGCATGTTGCAACCTGAGACTAACCCGAAGCGTAAGCAAGGAGCACGGGAGGCCTCGCTTACGCATCGGGTTGGTAGAGAGGACTAAGACAGATTCATGCTCATCAAGAACTCCGCATTGCTCTTGGTCCGGGCCATGCGGTTGACCAGCAGCTCCATCGCTTCCACCGGGTTCATGTCGCTGAGCACCTTCCGCAGGATATAGACCCGCCGCAATTCCTCGGGGTTCAACAGCAGCTCTTCCTTGCGCGTGCCGGACCGATTGACGTCGATGGCCGGCCAGACGCGCTTGTCGACCAGGCGGCGGTCGAGGTGCAGCTCCATGTTGCCGGTGCCCTTGAACTCTTCAAAGATCACTTCGTCCATGCGGCTGCCGGTGTCGATCAGGGCGGTGGCGAGGATCGTCAGGCTGCCGCCTTCCTCGATATTGCGGGCGGCGCCGAAGAAGCGCTTGGGCTTGTGCAGGGCGTTGGCGTCCACGCCGCCGGACAGGATCTTGCCGGAGTGCGGAATCTCCGTGTTGTAAGCGCGGGCCAGGCGCGTAATCGAGTCGAGCAGGATGACCACGTCGGTGTTGAACTCGACGAGGCGCTTGGCCTTCTCGATGACCATCTCGCTGACCTGCACGTGCCGGCTGGCCGGCTCGTCGAAAGTCGAGCTGATGACCTCGGCGCGCGGCCCCTTGACCGTGCGCTCCATTTCGGTCACTTCCTCGGGACGCTCGTCGATCAACAGCACGATCACGTAGCATTCCGGGTGGTTCTTCAAGATGCTGTTGGCGATCTTCTGCAAGAGGATGGTCTTGCCGGTGCGCGGCGGAGCGACGAGCAGGCCGCGCTGGCCTTTGCCGATCGGCGTGACCATGTCCATGACGCGCATGTTGATCTCGGCCGGCTCGGTTTCGAGCATGAGCCGTTCATCCGGGTGCAACGGCGTCAGGTCGTCGAAGACAACCTTCTGCGTGAGCAGATCCGGATCGTTGTAGTTGATGGCTTCGACGCGCAAGAGCGCAAAGTAGCGCTCGTTTTCCTTGGGCGGGCGGATCTGGCCGGCGACCACGGCGCCGGTGCGCAGACCGAAGCGGCGGATCTGGCTCGGCGAGATGTAGATGTCGTCGGGGCAGGGGAGGTAGTTGTAATCGGGGCTGCGCAGGAAGCCGAAGCCGTCGGGCAGGACTTCCAGCGTGCCCTCGCCGAACATCAGGCCGTTTTGCTTGACCCGTTCCTTCAAGATCTTGAAGATCAGGTCCTGCTTTTTGAGGCCGGTGTAATCGGTGAGGTTTTCGTCCTTGGCCACCTTGAGGAGCTGCGGCATGGTCATCTGCTGCAGTTCGCTGATGTGCGTGCTGCCGCGTTTGATCTCCTCGTAGCGGTTGTTGATTTCGTCGTCGAAGGCGCCGAAATCCTCATTCCTTTTTTCCTGGGGGCGCGTTTCCTGGGGGCGCGGCTCCTGGGGGCGCGGCTCCTCCGGGGGCGCGGCAACGCCGTCCCGGGCGGGGGCATCAGCTTCGCCGGCGCGCGAATCCTCTTCGCCGTTGGCCGAGTCGTACTCCGACCTGGGACGCGGACGCGTGCGTGGACCAGGGGCCTCTCTGCGACTTTTGGCTTCAGCCATGGTCAAGATTCTCCTTGTTGAGGCTGTCAATTCCCCAGCGCTTCAAGAGAGTTTGCACTTCTTCCTGAAGCTGTTCCGCCGAACCGGAATTATCCAGCACGGCGTGGGCGTGGGATTTTTTTTCGTTTTCGGACATCTGGGCGTTCTCGCGTGCCGCCACCTCGTCGGCGGTCCACTTACGTTGCGCTGTCAATCGTTTCAGCCGGACTGCGCGGGGCGCATCCACATAAACGATGCGATCACAGTGCTTGCTCCAACCGGCTTCCACCATCACGGCCGCGTCCACGACGATGAACTTCACGCGCTCATCCGCCTGGGCCACGGCAATCTCCTCTGCCAGGCGGCGCTTGATATAGGGGTGGACGATTGCCTCCAACTTCTTGCGTTCCTGCGGATTGCCAAAGACAATCGCGCCCAAGCTAGGACGATCAATCTCCCCATGCCTATCAAGCACGCGGCTTCCCCAGTGCTCGATCACCTGTCTCTTGATATCCGCGTCCCGCAGCGCCTCATGGCCTAGCAGGTCGCCGGAGATCACGCGCGCGCCGTGTTTCGCCAACGCGCTCGCCGCCGAACTCTTGCCGCTGCCGATGCCGCCGATCAGGCCGATGACCAATTTCATGCATGGTGTCCGTAGTCAATAGTCCATAGTCAATAGTCCATAGTCCACTGACTATGGACTATTGACTATGGACTACTGACCACTGCCTTTTCGATCTCTTCGACATCCAGCCAGTTCGGTCCCACCGCCAGATCGACCTTGAGCGGCACTTCCAGCTTCAGGCTTTTCTCCAGCGGGCTTGTCATCTCCTCGGCCACGAGGGCGGAGACGGCTTCCATTTCCTCGGGCGGCGCCTCGAAGACCAGTTCGTCGTGAATCTGCAGCAGCATGCGGCCGCGGCGTTTTTCCTCGCGCAGGCGGCGATGGATATTGAGCATGGCCAGCTTGATCAGATCGGCGGCCGAGCCCTGAATTTCCATGTTGATCGCTTCCCGCTCCGGCTGGTTGCGCTGCTGGTAAGTGGAATCGCGGCGGATGCCGGTGATCTCCCGGCGGCGGCCCAGGATCGTGCTCACG
>DASZFN010000351.1:0-14202 GCA_035939715.1 Gemmataceae bacterium
CATCAGCAGTCTGGTGAAAGAGGATCGCTGCCACCTTAACGGCATTGCTTTGCAGGATGGCTCTGTTCGCTACGCGACGCTTGTAAGTCGAAGCGACGCTGCCGAAGGCTGGCGCGAGCGCCGCGGTGACGGCGGTTGCATTCTGGAAGTGCCTTCGGGCCGCGTCGTCGTCGACGGGCTTTCCATGCCCCACTCACCGCGCGTGCACCGCGGGCAACTTTGGGTGCTCGATTCCGGGACAGGCCGCCTGGGCAGTGTTGACCCAGTACAAGGCAAATTGGAGCCGTTTGCATTCTGTCCCGGTTACGCGCGCGGACTGGCCTTCGTCGGGGACTACGCCGTGGTCGGCTTATCCCGGCCGAGACACGACAAAAACTTCGGTGGCTTGGAGTTGGAGAGTAACCTGACTGCGAAAGGTGTTGAGCCGAGATGTGGCCTATGTGTGCTCGATCTGCGCAATGGGGAAGAGGCGCACTGGCTGCGCATTGATGGGAGCGTTAGGGAACTCTACGATGTGATCATTTTGCCCGGAGTCGTGCGCCCCGCGGGGCTGGGCGCCACCTTCGAGGAACTCCGGCGCATCATCGCGGTGGGATAAGCCTTGGCCGGCCCGCCCCATTCCAAAGCAGCTCGAAGTCGCGTGCGCCCTCGACATCGCCGCTCCAACCGTTCTCGGCGGCGTGGACCAGGTTAGCCATTTCGCGGGCAGTCACATAATGGAAGTGGAAGCGGGAATCTTCTGCTGCCCGGCGGGCAAGTTCCTCGTGGAAGCGCACCATCGGCTCCCCGAGCACAACCCGGCGATCCTGGTCCTTGGCGCCGTGCATGAATAACTTGACGAAATACCAATCCGGCCGAGAAGGCACCTGCACGCGCGCCCGGAGCCACAGATCGAGCCGCTCCATCGTCGGCGGCTGGGTGGCCTGGATGCAACCATTTTCCACGCGGGGGAGTATTCCCCACTTACGACGATTCCAGTTAAAGAGCAGCGGTCCCTGGATGAGCAACAGTGCATTCTGAGGAGGGGTTCCAAGCCCGGCAGCGATGCCCGTGTCATGGGACTTGGGGCGCCGCGGGTCATCGACGGCATAGTAGATACTGTTTATCTTGCGTGTCTGACAGGGACTTGGACAGCTTGGCATGGTGAAGTCGGCGCAACAGCCGGTTTCGCGCAGGACGTCCAATTCGTTGTTCACGCCGCACATGCGTCCGTCCGGCCGGGAGTTGTCCAGGGCCCAGTTGCCATGAATGAAAGCGTAAGCCAGTCGCCCGGTGCGCCGGTGCCGGGAGAGCAGGCCGTGTCTTTCGGCCAGATTGTGTTTGAAGGACTCCAGCTTGTTTCGGAGTCCACCGGCGGTGTCGTTGTCGTGGTGCAGGTGTACTTCCACCTCGCCGAAGCCTGCACGGCAGAGCGAGGCCAATGCATCAACATGCCTCGGTTCGTATTCGTCCTGAGGATAAAAGAAGGTGTGACGAGGCGGCCGGCCGTCGCTATCGCGGAAGTGTCCGAACAGACGGCGATAGTTTTCGAGCCAGCATGCGACTCTCTCGTCCGCGACAGCCGGGCTTGCGTTGCCCCGCTTGGGTTCATAATGATCCGCGATACAGAGAAGAACATGGATCGCTTCTCCAGGACCGGGGGGCTTACGTTTCGCCTGCTCTCTCAAATACGAGAGCAGCCAGGCGTCGAGCCCGCGCTTGCGAAGTGGCCATGTTCTCGGCCAAACGGCGAGGCGCGGCGAGAGGGACAAGCGGTTCATGCGACAATTCCAAATCGAACCGGTCTTGGCGCGCCAGACCGGAATTTATCGGCGTTACAAGGTTGGTGCTTCAAGAGGCGAACTCTATTTCTGAATTCGCGTGTCGTTGTGCGACGAGCGGCTCGAGGATTTGAAGCAGTCTTGCTGCAGACTCATCCCATGACAGCAGTGGCAAGGAATGGGAACAATTGCCACGAGATGCGTGTAGCGCGTCACGAATAGCCCCGGCCAGAGCCGGAGCGTCATCTGGCCTTACAAGCCGGCTTGCCGCGCTTCCAGCAACAAGCTCCGGGATGCTTCCCACCGCACTTGCAACGAAAGGCGTGCCGCAGGCTAACGACTCGCGGAGTACGTTTGGCAAACCCTCCGAACGGCTCGGAAGCACTGTCAAGTCCGCAGCTCGATACCAATCACCTAGCTCTTGGGGGAGGCGTGAGCCCATGAACTTCACCAGGTCGGAAAGTCCGCGGGAATGGCAGTCTTTCTCCAACACCTTGCGCAACGGCCCGTCTCCAACCAAATAAAGATGAACCTTTTCACCGCGGTCACGCAGCACAGAGCAGGCTTCAAACAGAACGTCAATTCCCTTAACCGGGAGCAAGTTGCCAACCCAGAGCAGCACCTTACCGTCATGAGGAAGGCCAAGTTTCGCTCGTGCCCTCCTGGCGTCGCCGGGAAAGAACAGGTCGCAGTCCACGCCTTGGTACACGAGATGAACCTTTTTCGACGGCATCCCCAAGTCGATTATCTTGGCCTGGAGATCCTTTCCCACGGCGATCACGGCATCATTGGCACGCAAAGCAGAAACGATGCTTCGCCGCCGAGTCTTCGACCGGGGCAACAACAAAATGTCGGAACCTCCCGCGATTACCGCAGCAGGAACGCCGATTGAATGAGCGGCCTGCGCCGCAACCGCCCCGTCCGGGTGTACCCAGTAGCTGAGCAGGCAATCAGGACGAAAGTCTGCGAGGGCCCGTTGCATGCTGCGGCGTACTGAGCGCGCCATGAACCAAGCGTAGGTGTTTCGGAGGACTCGGGGCGGATAGTAGTACAAAGGATAGTCGATCTCCAAATCGCGGGCATTAGCGCGGCCCTGTGCAAAGGTGCTTCCCTTCAAGCCCTGATGACGCATCCGTTCAAGCCAGGGCCAGGGAGAAATCACGCTCACCGCGCATGTCTTAGCCAAGGCCTGGCAAAGCCGCCAGCAATAGATGCCGCGTGTAGGCTTGCCTGGCTGAGGAAAGATGGTGCTGAAAAACAATATACGCATGTCAAGAGTTTCGCTTCACGCGCATGGACTCGCCCGCTTCTCACGAAGCCAGGTCAATGTCTGTTGTAGACCGTCGGCGAAGGAAGTTTCGGCTTTCCAACCCAGCGCTTGCTTGGCGCGCGCATTGCTGTATCGGAGCGGTTTCCACTGGGCCGAGCTTTTGTACCGCGTAAGAACAGCCGGCAGTTGGCCCCGCGAGCGCCGGTGGTACCATTCGCAGAGGCCGGACAGCGGACCGATGGCGCAATGCGGTATGGACACCGAGCGGATTCTACCCACGACGGCCCGATACTGAGCCAGCAGCTCGCGGCCGGTAACAAGACCGTCATCAACCAGGTTGAAGGCCTGGCCCTCGACGCCGCGCGCTGTACCAGCGCGCAACACAGCATCGGCGCAATTGTCAACAAAGACGTAAGGGAGTTGCTGGCGTCCCCCCATCCGAATGAGGATATCCCCGAGCCATAGGCCAATGCGGGCGCTAATGCAGTCACGTCCGGGCCCGTATATGACTCCGGGCCTCACTACTACGAGAGAAATCGCCCCGCTCCGATGGCCGCCCCAGGCGACCTCTTCCTGGGCTATCTTGCTGTGGGAATACGGGTCACGGCGATGCGGTTCGGGGTCCAACGGACATGATTCGTCCAGCACGTCCCCGGGGCGAAGATGACCGGTGCCATAGATGCCCATCGAACTCACGAGAACGAAGCGCCGCACGCCGGCCTTGCTGGCCGCTTCCAGCAGACGCCGCGTGGCGACGACATTATTCAGGAAGAGGACAGCCGCAGCGCCACGAAGCTCCGCAGCCACGTGATATAGGACGTCACACCCCGCCAATGCGCTGGCGCAATGGCCGACCTCGCTCAAATTGGCCACCCGGATGTCTGGAAGCAAGCAATTTCTTGCTCCGTTTAACTCATCAAAGAGTGTCGTATCGCTGCTGGGTCGCACCAGGCAGCGAACCTCGGCGCCCCGGCCCAGTAATGCCTTTACCAGGCGTCGGCCAAGGAAGCCAGTACCCCCCGTAACTGCGAATCTCATAATGAACTTACCTCGGCCTTTAATCCCGGAATCCGGTTCCCGTGGCTCGAACCAGTTCTAGCGGCCCTTTTGAAAAAAGAGACTGTTCCTCTCGCGGGTGTTGCTAAATGCGGGACTCGACGCAACCTCCTTGAAACTGCCTCCCGGCGCAACTTCCGTGTCGCAGACACGGAAGATCTCGTCCATGATGGCTGTTACCCGGTAAATCTCTTCGTAGGGAATGGGCGGCAGGCCATCCGCAAGAATCGCCTGGTAGAAGGTGGTGAAAAGGCGACGCATACCGGCAAAGTAATGGAGATCGCAACGAAAGAACTTCCACAGATTGCGCCCGAAAGAGCGCGCAGAGTCCCTCAGCTGTCGAAAAGGGACTTCGATCTTGGCCAGTGCCCCCGGCAGCCGCGGCCCCTGGTAATGCCGTATTACCTGCGCATCGAGATCGACGTCGATGCTCTTGCGTGACCCGTAAATGCGAACAAATCTCTGGACGGGCCTCGCGCAGCTGCTGAAAAGCAGATGTCCAGTTACCTGGTCGCCGCGGAGAAACGCGCGCAGTTCGGTAGGGAAGTTCCTCTCTCGAGAATCGCGGAACCAGGTCGCCCAGACCTGCGGGCACTGCCCGGTCAGAAAATCGGTAATCCTGTACAACGCGTGCGGAACGGTATTCTGAAACAGTCCGCCCGGTAGTCGAAGCATCCAATGGTTGGGATCGGTAGCGAGCAGTCTCCCGAAACGGCCGTTTAGGTCATAGCCCTGGACCGAATCAATGTGGATGACCTGCCCGAGATCACCGCTACGAACCAGACCGCGAACACGCTCCCACACGGGATCGAACAATTGATCGTGACCGACGCAGATTAGACGAGAACGAGCCTCGGCCGCGTGAAGCAGCGAGCGGGCCTCAGCCGCGTCTGTGGTGAAGGGTTTCTCGACATAGACATGCGCGCCGGCCTCCATGGCCTGCAGCGCCAGCGCCGCGTGGGTCTGAGGCGGAGTAGTGACATGCACGACGTCCGGCTTGCTCTCCGCCAACATGCGCTCCAAATTATCGTAGCAGGCCGGTGCCTCGAACCGTGCGGCAGCCTGCCGTGCGAGATCAAGATGCCGGTCACACACGGCCACGAGCTCGGCGCACGGGACGTGGCGGAGTTCTTCTAAGTGGGCGTCCGCAATTTGGCCGCACCCAACCATAGCTACCTTAAGTGTTTTCATCGCCATGACCTTTATCTATCGGTTCCGGCCAGTGCCGAGTTAACGCGGTGCTCCACGCCATGCATGGCTGCCCACCCCGTGGCGGAGGGGCAGCTCAGTAGTTCGCAGTAATGACGCTCGTAGTCGCCAGCCATCCTGTGCAGGTCGTATTTGGCAAGTACCTCTTGTCGGCCTGCTTCACCCAGGCGGCGAGCGCGGTCAGAATGGAGGAGCATTTCTTTCAGGAGACCGGCTAGCTTGTCCTGGTCGCCAGAAGCAAAAAGCAAGCCCGTGCGGCCATGTTCGACGACGTCGGGCACGCCACCAACCGCCGAGGCGACCACGGGCAGACCAGCCGCCCATGCCTCCAGAATAGCCAGGGGCAGGCCTTCGAGCCGGCTGGTCAGCGCAAACACATCCATCATGGCGAGAAAGCGCTCCGGCTGATTCTGGTAGCCGGCAAAATGGACGGCGTCGGCAAGGCCGAGATCCACGGAAAGGTTGCGGAGACTGTCGCGGAGAGGACCATCGCCGACGAGCAAGAGCCGGGAAGTTGAGTACTCCGCGCGCAGACAGGCAAAAGCACGCAGCAACAGGTCCTGGCGCTTGACCTCGTTAAGCCGGCCAACTGTGCCGATGACCGGAATGTCTGCGGGGATGCCGGCCGCGTGTCGCAGGGCGTTCTTATCAAACGGCCCGCGGAACGGCTCCGTGTTAATGCCGTTGAGGATCACGGCCAGCTTGCCGCGCGGGACAATCCGCCGCGCCGCCAGTTCGGCGGCAATGTCTTCACTTACGCAAAAGAATCGCCGCGCGTATTTGGCCGCCCACCACCACAGCCAGCACATGCGCTGGCGGCGGAAGAATTTCGACTTTTCCTTACGGATGTTATTGATGTGTTCTGTGTGCACGATGACCGGTACGCCCAGGGCGCGCGCCTGCCGACCGGCATAGAAGAGCGCCCCAATCTGGTGCGTGTGCAGCACGTCCGGACGCAGTTCCTGGAGCGCCGTCCTGATGGTGCCGCCTGCACTGAAATGAAGACCTGGAGGCTTGCCCGTGCAAACCACCCGTGCCCCAAGAGCTTCGACCTGAGCAGCCAGGGGACCCGGACGCTCGAGGCAGAGGACACTCACGCGCTGGCCAAGGCGCTGGCCCTCGCGAACAAGATCCACGACAATGCGTTCGAGCCCGCCCACCTCCAGGGTCAGGACGGCGTGCGTGACGTGAAGGGTGTCAGACAAGGAGGGTTCTCCTGTAAGGAGGTCCAGGGCTGCCGATTCCGAAGCCCTGGCGTTGAAATCCCAATCAACAAGCGGACCTGGCTCGCACCAGGGCGGGGCTGGCCAACAGGCTGCTTTTCAGCAGCACCCACCAGCCTTCGGGGGACCAGGGTTGCCGGCGAAGACGGTTCCAGGCCGGCGCCAGCGCGGCAGCGGGTTGACCGCCGCCAAGGTACCGGGCAGCCCATTTCCGGAACGTTTCCGCCTCCCAGTGGCGGACGCCGTGCCTGCCCAGCAGACCCATGTGGCGGCGAACGACGCGCATCATGTTGCCATAGTCGCGATCGACGTTGGTGCGACAAAGGGAGCCAGGTTCCTGTACGTAGGTGGCCAAGGGTTCCGAACACATGTACACGGGGGCGGCGGATACCAGCCGCACCCACAGGTCCCGGTCTTCGGCCGGTTCGAGACCGGAGACAAACCGATTTGTGCCGATCACGCTCCGTCGCACCAGGATGGTCGACGTCCACATCTTGGTGGCCACGAGGAAAGCATGGTTTCCCGTGACCGCGAGCATGCGATCGAAGTCCCTGTCCGTGCAGGTCGGGGGCGCGACGCGTGCCGCGCCGGGTTCCTGGGTAAACCACCGGCCACAAGTTAGACCTACTTGCGCGTGACTTGCAAAGATCGCTAGCTGCCGCTCCAGCTTAGTCGGCTCCCAATAGTCGTCGGCGTCAAGAAAGGCGATTAGTTCCCCGCGCGCCCGATCCAACCCGAGGTTGCGGGCGCTGGCCGCTCCGCCGTTTGACTTGCGGATCAAGGTCACGCGTTCACCATACGGCCGAACGGCGGCGGCGGTGCCGTCCGGGCTGCCGTCATCGACGACCAGAATTTCATCTGGAGGGCAACTTTGCCTGAGCACACTATCCAGTGCCCGGACGATGGTGCCGGCCGCCCGGTAAGCGGGAATGATGGTAGTTACTGTCGTCGCGGTCATGCGCAGACTCCTTCGCTAGCGAGCGCCTTCTGTACAGGTTGAGTGACAGCAACCAAGTTGGCTGCTTCGCCGTTGCGACCGTGACAGCCCATCGCCAACGAAGCCAGACGGGCCGGGTCTTGCTCCATTCCCGGATAACAGATGAGATCGAAGGAGCCACCCTGGGAGAGGACACGGGCCGGGTTGCCGGCCACGACGGCACGCAGCGGCACCGGCCGGATCACCACGGCGCCCACGCCAATGACCGCGTCATCGCCCACCGTGATCGGGCCGACAATCGCGCTGCCCGGGCCAATGTACACGCGATCGCCGAATACCGGGTTGCCTCCTGCATTCTTATGACGACCCCCGCCGCGGTGGCCGATCGTCACCCCGTGGCACAAGGTGCAATTGCTCCCGAGAATGCTCCCGGAACCGATAACCGTGGCGCCGGTGTGCGGAACATACAGACCTGGACCAATCCGTGCGGCGGCGGAGAGCTGGATGGTCGTCGTCACTTCGACCCAGAGCTGGACCACGGCGGCGACCAGCCCGAACGGCCAGCGCAGCCAACGCGGCAAGCCGCACGTGCGTACCCATCGACAATAACGGTAGCCGACGACCGCCCACATGCCTGGGTTAAGAATCATCTCCCGGCACCGCTGCCGCCATGTGTCTCCACAACGCCTGAAATCCGCCCGCAAGTGATCAAACATCAGGAATGCTCAATTGGGAATAAATGTCTTACAGTAAATGGATTGCACTGCTGGCACGCACACACGCGTCCGTCCGCCCGCCAATCACATATCACATTGGCGGCCCGGCGGCGGACCCAGGGGGGAGAGAGAGGCTGGCCATCTTGGCCGCCTCGGGGAGTTTCTGGGGTTTCTGTGTTTCCGGTGGCCATGTTGGTGGCCATCTTGGCAATGCAGCTGCTATCTTGTCACGATGGTGCCCATCTTGACCACCTCGAAGTCGCGGCCCTTGACCTTCTTGATGGCATGCAGAGCACGGTCGCTCCAGCGCGGGTCGGGGGCGCCGCTGATGAACCAGTTGCTGCCGTTGTCGGCGACAAACATGCCATAGGTCTTGAGCGCTTGCAGAATCACTTTGACCTCTGGCGGAAAGCCGCTGACATCGTAATCTGCCTTCAAGCGAACGCGCATGCCCATGGGCGGGAGGCTTTCGTTCCAGATCGGGCTGGCGAAATGGGTGGCCGGGCTGACGTAGGCGTGACGGCTTTTGACCACGGTGAAGCGCAGGGCGTGCCGGATTGCCTTCTGCTCGACGACCTCGTCATAACGGACCAGGCCCGGCAAGATCGGCAGTCCGGCGGCGTCGGCACTGGTCCAGCCGGCCGGTCGAAGCTTGTTGGAGTTCAGGTCGAAGATGGCGCCGCTGCCGGCCTTCCAGCCGCCCTGGCCGTCGGGATGCGCGTTCCAGAGCTCGTAGAGCTTCCAGTTATCCCGGTCGAGAACCAGAATGTGGCGGTCGCCCTTGCCGTCGGGTCCGCCCTCGATCGGGGCATCGGCAGGAATGGGGTAGGGGCCGGGATCGCTCTCATCCCGGTACTCAAAGTGGACCGGCACCTTTTGCTGTTTGCCGTCCACGACCACGTAGGGAATGCCGCTCGGCGCGCCCTTGTGGACGGTGCCGAAGTCCGGATGCAGGGGACGGTCCTTGCCGATCGTGGCGATCAGGTTATCGGAATTGGGATCGACGGGCTCCTGCGAGATGTCCTGGTTCCACGGATTGTCGTCGGGGAACAGGCGCTTGCCCCCGAGGCTGGCGCTCGCGGGGAACGACGGGGCCGGGTCGCAACCGGCCAGGAGCACGGCGCCGGCAAGGAACAGGAGGATCTGTCGGGCGTTCAGGCAAGAGTACTTCATCTTCGAGTCCTTTCCAGGAGTTGTCTGAAAGCGTCAACTCGCGGGACGAGTCGGCGCCATTGTAGAGCACTTGCCTCGGGAATGCCTCGGGCGCCGGTTGAAAAAGGGAGGGCCTTTACCGTCGACTTCAAGAGTCCTTCCCCTTTTTTTCACCGCAAGGGCGAGGCTCACGCGCTTAGCGCCGGGTGAGGGTGTTCCTCCGGATTGCCCCTCTCGCCTCTGGGCAGCATGGCAAGCCGACTGGCCTGGTGCACGGGTTCCAGAGGCCAGATAGGGGCTTCGTAGATGGCCTTTCGCCACGACCTGGCGGCACTGCCTGAGGCCCAGACCCAGAATGCCAGCCAGGCCGCGGCGTTGAGAACGAGAAACGATGCGGTAGCCGATACCAGACGAAACGGCAGCCGGGCGCCGGCCCAGATTCCCGCAATCCCAATGAGGTAGAAGGAGGCCTGCATCCAGAACGCCAGGCGATAGGCAGTCCCTTCCAGCAGGACGCTCGAGGCCAACATGGCCGGCAGCATCCAGGGAACGAGGAGGCGAAGCAGCTTGTGCGAAACGAATTGAAGCCACACAGGATTGCGCCAGGGAAGCAGCGCCGCCGGCAAGCGCATCAGCAGTTGGAAATTGCCGCTTAGCGTGCGGAGTTTGCGGCGGAATTCGTCCGAGGTCCGATCCGGTAGCCGGTCATGGGCGCGGGCTCGTTCATCATGGAGGACGCGGAAGCCTCTCATGGCCACCGTGAGCGGCCAGTAAACGTCATCGAGAATCGTCCCCTCCGGAACAGGCTGGAACAACTCACGCCGCACTGCACTGATGGCGCCGGTGACGCCGATCGTGGAATGGACCCGGCTCTCCTGCTTGCGCAGCCATTTCTCATAGCGCCAGTACAAACCCACGCCGGCCAGGACGCCCGGACTGCTTTCGATGACGAGATCGCCGCTGACCGCTCCCACGGCGGGGTCGGAGAAATTCTCCAACAACAACCTCAAGGCGCCGGGCGCCCAGGATTGCCGGGCGTCGGCGAAAACAATGATCTCATTTTGCGCGGCGGCGCAGCCGGCCGATAAGGCCGCCGCCTTACCCCGATTCCTGGGCAGGTCAAGCACCACCACGGAGCCTGGTGCGCGCTGCCTGGCCACCTCGGCGGTGCCGTCCGTTGATCCGTCAGAGACCAGGATTACCTCCCCTTTTACGCCCGTGAGCGACACCAATTTAGTCAGCTCCTCAAGGCGGCGCCCGATGACGCTCCGTTCGTTGTAAGCGGCTAGCACCACAGACACAGAAGGGAGCGAAGTCTTCGTGTGAACTACGCCTCGCCGGCGCGTCCGGGCCAGAGTCGACAGGATTATCGGGTAGCCAAGGTAAGTGTAGATCACCAAAGCCGCCGACATCCAGAAACAGATTTCCAGGAAGTCCATGGTAGGAAGTCCAGTCAGGCCATCAGAGCCTGTGAAAAGGTGGGCACCGGCCAGTAGTTGAAAATGTCAAGGTGTGCCAGGCACGGGTTAGCATGCTGGAAGACAGCGCACGGGACGGAGGCTCAGCTCAGGGCTCATGTGTGAGTGTGTGAATGTCGCAGGGCACGCAGATGTTGCTCGATTTCCTCCAGGCGAGCCTCCCAGCTCTCGATTCGGATCGCATCACTGCGCACGGCGCTGGGGCCTGGCTGCTGCAGAGCACTTTCCACCTGCCGGATGAATTCGCGCGTGTCCCTGGCGATGCGGCACTGCCCCAACACCTCGACCTCCGGAACGGCGGTGGATACGACCGGCAATCCGGCCGCAAGGTATTCACGGACCTTGAGGGGATTGGCGTTGCGGGTTAGTTCATTGATTCGGAAGGGGAGCAAGGCGACATCAAAACCCTTGCAATATCCCGGAAGTTCTTGGTAGGATTTGCGACCCAGGAAGCGAACGTTGGGGAGACTCTTCAGGCCCGCCGTGTCCGTGGTCTCCTTGCCGACCAGAACGAGGGTACCAGAGGAAAAGTGCCGGGCCACCTCAGCCAATAACTCGACATCGATCCAATCCGCGATTAATCCAAAGAACCCGATTATCGGCCTTGAAAGTCCGACAAGATCGGGGGCGATTTTTGTGTCGGGGCTCAGTGCGCGGCGGAAGTGCTTGAAATCTACTCCGTGACGGACCAGAACTGTCCGCGGATTGTGACGCGCCTTGGACTGATAAAGCAATTCGGCGGAAACGATCACCAGATCCGCGCGGCGAAGCAATTGTTCCTCCAGCTCAGCCAACGACTTGGCCGCAACCCCGGAAAACGCCGTATACTCATCGACGCAGTGGTAAATCACAAGGTCTTCATCAAGCGTGCCGGCGATGACGGCCGCCGCCGGGTTGAACACCCAGTTGACCGTACGCCCGAAGCCCAGGCGGCGGATTGCCCGCATCACCTGAAAATGCAATAATTGCTGGTTCAAGCGTCGAATCCAGGCACGTCCATAGGCCGGGATTGCCAGCGGGTTCAGCACATGAATGTTCGGCTCCACCTCCATGATTGGTTTCGTCGCGGCCAACAGCTTGCGAAAAGCGCGCGACACATCCGCCTTGCTCGCAGTCGGTGTTCGATAGCCAATCGAATTCACCCAGAGAATGCGATGGTTACGAGCCAGCAAGCGCATCAGGTGAGTTTTCGACAGCGGATCACCGTTCCAATCATGACTGAAACAGAGAATATCCCGGCCCTGCAGGCAATCTACCGTCTGCGTGGGGGATGAAGGACCTGCGTAAGGAGCCCCACGTAGGCTCGGCAAGGCAATGGTTTCCATCATCATGTTCCTCATGCGGGCACCGCGGTCCGGCTCATCAGATGGGAAACGAGTACGTCAAGGATTCGCTTGGCGGCGTGTCCGTCCCACAAATGCGGCACACACACAGACGGCGGCGCTGAGGCAAGCGCGTGCATGCCGGCAGCGATGATGTGGTCCGCGTCCTGACCCACCAGCCGGTTGGTGCCCTGCTCAAGCGTGATTGGCCGCTCCGTATTCTTTCTCAGGGTCAAGCAGGGAACGCCCAGGACCGTCGTTTCTTCCTGAATCCCTCCAGAATCGGTTAACACAAGGCGAGCATGGCTCAGGAGCTTCATGAAATCGAGATATCCCATGGGTTCCGTGAGGAGCAATTGCGGCAACAAATCGAGGCCTTGCTCCATGAGGGCCTTGCGCGTTCTTGGATGGACCGGGAACACAATGGGTACGTCGCGCTGGAGCCGCTCGATGGCCTTCAACAGACCAGGCAACACCGTTGCGTCATCCACGTTCGCCGGGCGATGAAGCGTCAGTACGGCGTATGCTTGGCCGTCTAAACTAAGCTCCTCGAGAATAGGAGACCTTTCGCAGCGCTCGCGGCAAGCCATCAGCGTGTCGATCATGGTGTTGCCGACCAGAAAGATCTGTTCGTCTGGGATTCCCTCCTGTTGCAGGTTTGCAACTCCACTCGGTTCAGTAACGAACAGCCAGCGACTAATGGCGTCGGTGACAATGCGGTTGATCTCCTCGGGCATGGAGCGGTCGAAACTTCTCAGGCCTGCTTCAACATGCCCGACAGGCACTCCGAGCTTGACACTGGTCAGGGCACAGGCGGCTGTCGAGTTAACGTCTCCGACCACGAGGATGAGATCGGGTTGTTGCTCTAGCACCACCGGCTCAAAACGCTTCATCACCTCAGCGGTCTGGACGGCATGTGAGCCGGAGCCAACTTCCAGATTGATGTCCGGGCGCGGGATGTTCAGCTCCTTGAAGAAGAGCTCGGACATGCGCTCATCGTAGTGTTGTCCAGTATGAACAAGATAAGGATCGAAGCACGGACGTCTCCTCATCTCCCAGAAGAGCGGCGCTATTTTCATGAAGTTGGGTCGAGCCCCGACCACGGCGACGATTTTCATGGAAGTTGCCCCCTTGTTAATGCCACACAGCCAAGAGCCGAACGACCAGGTACATGATCATGACAAATCCGAAGCCGATCAGCAGTACGCGCCCGAGCAGGCGGAGACTCAGTTTCTCGGAAGTCGCGAGCACGGAACTACCTGTGATGTCCAGGAACACGGTTGCCAGGCCTAGGGGCACATACGTGGGCACTGTGTAGCTGCGCGTTAGCGCCAGCATTCCCGCCCCGTAGCCAACTATGATGGCGATCAAATAAGGACGCAGGCGCGCAAGTTCCGGAGCCACTGAGAGAATTCGCCACTCGTGCGCGCGAACCAAACCCGAGACGGCACAATAAAAGGCGCCCAGAAAGAGCATGCCGCCGATAAAGCCGAGCTCGGCGAAGGCATGCATGTAGGAATTGTGCGCCAAGTTCCCCTCGCGCTCCTCAAATTGTCCAAACCCGATTCCGAACAGCGGGGCATGACGCAGGGATTGCAAGGCAAAACTCCACAACCGGATGCGTTCCTGCCCTGTTCCACTGGTTGCGGAAAGGCTGGTTTGACGCTCACTGAAAACGAATAACAGCGGGAGTAAGACCAGCAGGCCTAACACCAGGGCGCGACGCCAACCGAAGCGCGCCCAGAACAGAACCAGACACATGGCAGCGAAGGCAATAAATCCGCCTCGTGATTGCGTCAGGCCAAGCGCGTAACCAAATAAGCCGATGAGAGCAAGCCAGCCAAATCTTCCAACTCCCGAGCCGCGCTCCAGGGCTTTCCATAAGCAGATCCCCATCCCTACAAGCAAGATCAAGCACAGGTCATTCGGATCATTGAAAATGCCCGGCCCGCGCAGACGCAGAAAGATGACTTGCTCCCCCGTGGATTCGTTGAAACTCCCGTTTTCTTTCAACGTCGCCAGGGCTTCGACATCGATCGCGCCGTGGTACTGCAATAACGCCAGTACGGTCATCGTGCC
>DASZFN010000352.1:0-16255 GCA_035939715.1 Gemmataceae bacterium
CGCTTCGTACAGCTTAATCTCTTGTAGGAACTCGCGCATCATCATCTTGTAAGATCGCCGCACGCTCTCCAAATGATCGGGACTAAGGTCGGTGCGTTTTTCGATTTCGGCCAGGCGCGTCTCCAGATCGCGCAGTTTCTCCTTGGTTTGCTCATAACCCTCGGCGGTCAAGGATTCGAATGCAGGCAACATAGTCAACGACTCCGCTTGCCGCTCGGTGGATCACTCGCCATTGCCCATTATAACGTCGGGAAGACAAACGTAACGACCGCCTCCGTCGCTTGATTTGATCCCTTTGAAGATGCCGCCGGCCTAGATTCTCCGGATTTTCAGCGGGTCTTTGTCTGAAGTCTCGGCCTGGCACGCTTAGTAATTCAGGAGCACCAATCGAGAGGCAGGGAGGCACGACCACTTCGCGAGCACTTTCCAGGAACAGTCTAGCGGAGGGCTTGCAATGCTCATCATCTCCGTCGTGTGTTCTCTGATCCTACTCTTTGTGGCAGGCGACCTCTACAGAGCAGGTAAGCCGGGCTTTGCCTGTGGAATTTCGGGCATTGCCATCTTGTTCGGCTTCCCGTGCTTCATGCTTCCGGCCCTCATGCTCACGGCGGCCGCGATGTTTGTCTGCGGCCTGGTCTGCATGTCCCGGAGGGCGGCGCCGGCTAGGTTTTTCAAATGCTCTTTGACAGCGCTAGCGGCAAGCCATTGCCTTCTCGGCATCGAGGCCTTTCGATCTGCCAGGCGCTCGGTAGAACTTGCGGCCGAGTACCCGCTGGAATCGATGGCCGATCGTCTTGCCTATGCGTCCCGCCGAAAACCCAGCGCCCAGGGCGCCGAGCAGAACGCCGCCGTCCAGCCGGTCTTGCTACAAGGCAGCGCCTGGTCGGAAATCTCCATGCTCGAGGAAAAGGTCGAGGAGCAAGTGGGCTCAACTTTTATGAGAAACCCTAGCCTTCGTCTGCTCCACGACAATGCGGTCGCCGACTTCATCAATAGCCCCGGCTTCGGCATCACCCGACGCATCGAAGCACGCTCAGAATACATCGAGCTTCCCGCGCCGGCGCCGATTCCGTTTCCCGCTCCGCCTGAATACACGCCCGGTGAAGACAGCGGCACAGCGGCGCTTTCTGATGCGGCATCCGTCGGCGGCGCAGCGGCACGCATGCCGCCGGGCGAGGAATCGTTACGCGGTCTCCATGAAGACGGCTTCCTGGACTTCGTCAATCCCAAGGGCTTCGGCGTCGTCTGGGATCGCCAGCGCGCGCGCGGCTTTCAGGTGCACCATTTTCGGAAGATGCCCGGCCTTGCGGAGCCTTCCGCCGCCAAGGAACGCTGGAAAGTACAGCGGCTTGAACTCATGAGTCTCCTCGCGCATGAGGGACCAGCTGTCTATATCTCAGATCATCTGCCGCGCATGGACGAGTTACGCGACGCGCCGACGCGGCCGCTTAATTCCTTTGAAACCACTGCCCTCTCGGCCCTCCGGAACGGCAGCGATCTGCGTTTTGAATGTTCTGCCGACCAAATCCAAATGCTCGGATCGATCCGGGCACTCAAGCAATGCATGACATGCCATGCGGTGGAGCGCGGCGAGTTGCTGGGCGCCTTCTCGTACACGTTGCGACGCGTGTCAAGCCCATAGAAGCGATGCAGGGGTAGCCAGCCTCTCCGGCTCAAGCCCAACAGCGAGAACCCCCGTAAACGGGGCTGCGGGCAGGCAGATAGTTCGCTTCGATGACCCGCCGTGAAACGGCGGGCCTAAGACGCTGCGCGAGAAGCCCCGTGAACGGGGCTCAGCAACGCTAGGCCGGCCGATTCGGAGGTTCACCAATGCGTCGAACCACTCGAGATTTATCCATGGCGTGGTTGCTTTGGTTCGCCTTCCCGCTGGCGGCCGTCGCCGGCATGCCGGCCCCGTTGCCGGTTCATCCCGAGCAGGTGTGGCGCATGGATGCTGCCGCGGAGACGCGCCTGGAAACCATCTCCTTCTTTATCGCCGTGCTGCTCCTGTGTGCGTGGGCGGTGAAGGGGCTGTGGAATTATCTTCAGAAGGACTTTACCCGTTTGCCGCGGCTCACGTTCGGCAAAGCGTTGGCGGGCGTGGTGCTCTGGGGGTTACTGTTCGTCATTGTCCTCACCATGATCTCGGGCGCTCGCGAGCTGATGACGCCGGGCGCCTGGGAGAAGCAAGCGTGGACGTACCGGCTGGCGGCTTCCACGCCGGCGCAGCCGGAAGCCGATTTCGTGACGAAGCGCAAGCAGTCGCTGGAAAGGCTTCGCACCGCACTCTGGCAATTTGCGGCGTTGCACAACGGCAAGTTTCCTTCGGAAGGACGGGCCGGCGAGATTGCGGCGGATCTATGGACGGTGCCCGAGATGCCTGGGCTTCGTTACCTGTACAACTCCGGCTTGTCCGCGGCTCAAGCACCGGCGCTCCTGGCTTTTGAACCGGAGCTCGATCCCAAGGCACGCTGGGTGCTCTACAGCAATGGGGACATCGTTAGCCTCGGAACTGAGGAGATCCACGCGCTTTGCAAGATGAAAGGCCGGCCATGAAGACCTTTGGGGTTCTTGCCCTCGTGGCGTTCGCCGGCCTTGTCCTGGCCGGTGTATTTTTATCAAGCGATGCAGCGCTTGCCCTTGGTTTTGGCTGGCTCTCTTTTCTCTGGCGCGTGGTACCGCGGATGACGGTTGACGGGCCGAGCGTTATGGCAGGCGGTGCGGCCATTGCCCTGTTTGCGACCGGCGTTCACATCATCGGCCGTCGCAGGCGCCGTCAGGCGCCGGCGCTGCCGGGGACCGGAACGCCGCCCTGGCGGATCGGCTGGACGCTGACGATCGTGGCGGTGGTGTTTCTTCTGTTTACCGCTGGCATTGCGCTCGTTGGCATCACGCACCAGATTGGCTGGCTGGCAACTTACAAGAAGACCAGAACCGTGCCAGCTCTGGCCCGCTCGTTGTGGTATTCAACCAACCTGCACGAGATCGCCATCGCTCTGGAAAACTATCATTCCATGTCCGGCTCCTTTCCGGCCGGCGGGACCTTCGCTGCCGATGGCACCATGCGGCATGGCTGGGTGTCTCCGGCATTGATTTTCATGGGGTATAGCACCGCGGAAGTTCGCATGGACCTTTCCTGGAACCATCCCGAGAATGCGGTTTATTTCAAGTGCGTGATTCCGCAATTCATCAATCCCTCCTTGCGCGCCCCTTTGACGGATGCTGAGGGCTACGGCCTGAATCATTACTCCGCGAACTGCCATGTCCTAGGGGCCAACAGAGGTCTGAAACTTGGGCAGATTACCGACGGCACGGCTACCACCTTGCTGGCCGGAGAGATCAACGCCAACTTCAGGCCGTGGGCTCATCCGATCAACTTTCGCGACCCCGCCAAGGGCATCAACAAGTCGCCTGACGGATTCGGTGGACCGCGCTCGGCGGCCGGGGCCAATTTTGCCATGGCCGACGGCTCGGTGCGTTTCATCAGCGAACGCGTCGATCCCGGCGTTCTCCGGGCGCTGGCCACGCCAGCGGGCGGCGAAACCATCGCCGAGGACGTGTTGCAGACAGCGCGCTAATCTCTGAAAGGATGCGGCTCCGGTCCGCGGCCAGGCACGATCCGCTGCCGCTATTTTCCGGTCTTCTGAAAAAGCACAGCCCGCCGCACCACGACGAACCACGCCCTGGGCCCGCCCTCGCTGAAGGTCAAGTCCTTGAGGTCGGGGCGGACTTCGTAGCGGGACGGCTCGACGGACTCGATGCTCCAGCCGGCGGCGAAGGCCTCGTGCAGTTCCTTCGTGGACACGCGCCTGGGACCCTGTGTTCCTGGCTCCGCATCGCTAAAGCACAGCAGGAACAGCCGGCCGCCCGGCTTGAGGACGGTCGTCAGCCCTGCCACGTAGCGGCCGCGGTCGTCGTCGCCGAAGACATGGAATAAGCCGCTGTCGATCACGTGGTCGAACCGCTCGCTCCAGTTCTTGAGCGTCACGGCGTCCTTGACGAGGAAGGCGGCCTGCAAGCCGCGCTCCGCTGCCTTTCGCCTGGCCCGTTGGACCGGCTCTTCGAGGAAGTCAATGCCCGTGACCTGGCAGCCCCGCCCGGCAAAGTAGAGGGCGTTCTCGCCGGTGCCGCATCCGGCATCGAGGACGGAGCCGGTGATGCGATCGCTGACATTGAGGAACGCCTGCTGCGGCCTACCGATGTCCCAGGGCGCTTGCCCGGCGTAGGCACTCTCGAAGGTTTTGCGATCGGGCACGACGGTCATGGTCAACTCCGGTTGGTGAGTGGTGAGTAGTGAGTAGTGAGTAGGACGTCCCACCACTCACCACTCACCACCTTCCGTGGCCTCTCAGGTGGCTCGAATCACCACCACGGTGGCGTTGTCGGTGGCTTCTTCGTGATTGGCGAGATTAACGAGCCTGCGGGCCACGGCTTCTGCGGCCTTGCCATTGAGCAGTATTTCTATCAGCGTACCATCATCGATGTGGTTGGACAGGCCGTCCGAGCAGACCACGACCCAATCGCCCGGTTTGAGCGTGGCCTCATAGAGTGCCGGCTCGACGTCGGGATAGCCGCCAATCGCCTGATGCAACTCGGAGCGGCGCGGGTGCAGTTCGGCTTCTTCGGCTGTCATCGCGCCCATCTCGACCATGCGATTGACCCAGGTCTGATCGCGCGTCAGCTGCACGAGCTTGCCCGCCTGAAGATGATAGGTGCGGCTGTCACCCACATGGCCGACGATCAGATCGCGCGCATGCACATAGACCGCTTCGGCCGTGCAACCCATGCCGCGGCGCGCCTCGACGCCGTGCGCCGCCATGTACACCGCTTTGTTTGCTTCTTTCAGAGCCGCGGCGAGGAGCTGCTTGTAGGTGGCGCGGTCGGGAGGCGGGACGAACTCGGCGAGATGCTTTTCGTCGGGCAGAGGGGTCGCTTCGCCGGCCACGGCAGCGAAGGGCTTCTGCTGGAGCAGGTACTTGCGCATCGCCTGGATCGCCAGGGCCGCCGCCACCTCGCCGGCCTCGTAACCGCCCATGCCGTCGGCCAGGAGCACCAGGGCCGAGTCGCCGAGCGTGTTTTCACTGGATTCGGTGGCGTGCAGCAGGGCAAAGGCGTCTTCGTTGCCGGTCCGCACCATGCCGGTCGTGGTCCAGGCAGCGATGTCGAGGCGCACGTGGTCGAGCGTGCGCCGGCAGGTTTCCAGAGTGCGAATCAATTCCGCAAACCCGGTGGCATCCTCCTTGGCGGCCTCTTCGGTGGGGAAGCGCTTGGCCAGATCACGGCAAAACGTTTTGCTCACCAGCCGGCCGAAGAGCGGATGAATGGCCGGAAACCGGTCATAAATCGACTTGGGCACTCCCTGAAGCTCGAAGTCCAGCTCCGTCAGTTCGCGCCCCATGTGCAAGGCATAGAGCATGGCCCCGAAGCTGTAGAGATCCGAGCGGGCGTCCGCCTGGTGGCTGGAGAGCACCAGCTCGGGAGCCGTGTAGTGGGTCGCCCGGATGGGCGGGTCCGGAGGCAGAGGCAGCGGCAGCAGATCCGCGAGATCGGTGAGACAGGCGTATTCGCGCCCGGAGACCGTGACGATGTCCGGCCGCAGCCCTTCCAGGATGGCGCCGCACTGGTGCAAACGATGCAGGGCGCCGGCGATCTGCTTGAGCCAGCCGAAGCGTTGCTCGGCGCTGACCTGCGGATCATCCCAGGCGTCCCACAGCGCCTGGCCGGCGGGCACTTCCTCGACCAGGTACTCAAAGTCGCCTTCGCTGAAACGATCGACGATGCGCGGCAGGGCCGTGTGACCGGCACGCTCGAGGAGTGAGTGTTCCCAGGCAATGCTGGGCCAAGCTGGTCGCGCGACTGCGGCCGCGGCTGTAAGTGCTGGAATCCAAACCAGGGTTTGTCTCAGGTCCACGCCTTCGCCGGACTCCGTGGCTGCTTGCTCCGGGACGGGCGCTGGCTCGGCCTGCGTAACCGGCTCCGCCGCGGGAGCCGCTTCGGAGGAAGGCGTGCGTGGCGCCCGGAGAACCACGACCGAAGCCGGCTCGCCATGGCCTGATCCAAAGTCCAGGCCGCGAAAGCGCGTGACGCCACCGCGCTCGCTTATTTTATCACCCAGAAGGAAGCGATCCTTGATGCGATTTTGGGGGACGGTCGGGGCCGCAGCGGGTGTCGCCTCCACGGTCGGAAAAATCCAGCCGCATTCGTCGCAGTACACATGTTCGGTCTTGCGGCGCGCATGGCAGTACGGGCAGAGCTGCAGTGTAGGAGGGGGGACGGGCAATTCTTCGGCGACGGGAATATCGGCCTTACTTGCATCGCTGCCGGTTGCTTCGGCAGTGGGAGCGGATTCTATGACCAGTGTTTCCGCAGCGCTGGCTTCGCGTGGTGTTTCGGCCACCGGAGGCCCGGCTTCCGATCCGGGCATGGTTTGGCCGGGCGAGGCCGTAGTCCCATCCCAGGTGGGCATGAATTCCGGCGGCGGCGTCGGCCCGGGTTCGGACGACTTCAGGGCCTGCACCATGCCGCGCAGGCGCGCCAGCATCGCTTGCAAACTGCCCGGCTGGGGGGTCTTTTCTTCCGGAGAATGCGATGACATGTGCTTGGTCCGTAATCCGTTGTCCATAGTCAATAGTCCATGGTCAATAGCAAGAAACTGCTGACTATGGACTACGGACTATGGACTATCTCAATCGATTGCCGCACTGGATGCAGCAGCGGCTGCCCAGGCGGTTTTGCTTGCCGCAGTGGCCGCACGCCGGCATGAGATCGGTGAGCGGCTCGGCGCATTTCTGGCAATAGGGCTGCCGGACCGGATTCGAGGCCTGGCACTTGGGACAAGGCGCCTCGCGCGTCACCCGGCGGCGCTCCAGGTCCGTCTTGAATTCCCGGCAACTGAAATAACGATCGTTGACATCCTCGGCGAGATTGATCTTGATGAGCTCGTACAGCCAGCGCTGCTCCGCCGGGATCGCGCCATTGGGCGCGGCGAGCTGGCTCTCCAACTCGCGTGCCGTGTAATAGCCTTCCGGGGCTTTTCCGGTCAGCAGATGGTACAGGGTTCCCGCCAGCGCGAACAGGTCACTTCGCACTTCCGGTTTGCCGAGGATTTGCTCCGGCGGCGCGTAGCCTTCCGTATAGACGCGCGTCTTGGACGCCAGGCGGGTCTTCTGCGAGCGACCCACATCACGGGCGGTTCCGAAGTCAATCATCTTGATCGAGCGGCCGTCCTCCAGGAGCATGATGTTCTCGGGCTTGACATCGCGGTGCACCAGGGGCGGCGTCAAGGTGTGCATGTGGCCGAGCACGTCACAAATGCTCTTGCCCCAGTCGATCACCTTGTCGAAGTCGAACGGCTTGCCGCCGTTGCCGTCGAGAATCTTCTGCATGTCCTGGCCGTTGATGTATTCCAGCATCAACTGCGCCGATTGCCCCTTGTGGACAAAATCGAAGAAGCGCGGCACGGCCGGCAAGTTCGCCATGGCCCGCAGAATAAGGGCTTCGCGCTGGAAGAAGTTCAGGCGGATGCTGAATTCGCTCTGATCGCCGCAAATCATGTCCTTCAAAGCGACCAGCCGATTGGCTTGCCTGGCATCGGCCGCCAGATAGACGGCCGCGAAGCCGCCGATGGCGAGCAGCTTCTCGATGCGGTAGCGGCCATGAAGAACCGTGCCCGGCGGGTGGGGAAGAGGCCCGGAGCAACGTTGACAGATGCGTTCGCCCACGGGGTTGGCCACGCCGCACGCGGGATTGGGGCAGAGATTCGGCGTTTCCTCGGAATCCATGGCGGCGCCGTCGCGCACCATGTAGCCGCACTCCATGCAGGCCGCGGCGCCCGGGAGCAAGCGGGCCTTGCAGGCGGGACATTCGTGCACGGAAGCAGGAGGCCGAGCGGGCGGGATGCGATTGGTCGGCGAAGAAGGTCTGACAGCCGCCACGCTTACCGGCGGCACGGCGCCGTTAGGCAGCTTGGTCGGCGCCTCGCTGGCCGCCATGGCTGCCACCGGCTCACGCACCGGCGCGGCGCGCACCGCGAAGATCTGCTGGCAGAGCGGGCACCGTAAATTACCGGCCGCCCCGTCGGGGATCTTCAGCTCGCGCTGGCAGTGGGGGCAGCGGGTTAGTTGTGGCATGGGTCGGTAGTCCGCAGTCCATAGTCCATAGTCCATAGTCAAATCGCTTCGGCCATTGACTATGGACTACGGACTATGGACTATATTTTGACCTTCATCTGTACGGTCCCAATCTGGATGATGTCGTTAACCTGGAGGGGGCGTTTCTGGCTCGGATGAACGCGCGTGCGGTTGACGAACGTGCCGTTGGTGCTGTTGAGGTCCTCGATGGCCAGGAGGCCGTCCTCGAACGTAATCAGGGCATGCTGGCGCGACGACCAGATGCGCTCAGGCGGCTCCTGGTCCTCCAGGTCGACATCGACCGGCTTTTCATCGGCGCGACCGATGTAATTGTCCCCTTCGTAGAGGGGATATTCCGTATTGACGCGCTGCCCGCGCAGGACGACCAACTTCGGCTTGCTGCCGGGAGGCAGCGGCGTGCCCGTCGCGGCCGGCGCGCTCGCTGCGGCATGGTCTGTCTGGGTGGTGGTTCCCGTGGCTGTTTTGTCGGCCTCGCCGTGCACCGGCGTGGCCACAGGGACGGCGGCCGGGGGTGAATCCTTCTCAGTCTCTGCGACCGGCGAGGCGACCGGCACCGAGTCCGCGAACGGATACGCAAGCTGAGCTTCATCGGCGGCGTGCGCGTGCTCGGTTCCGGTGATTTCAGCAAGGGGAATGGTCTCGACGATGCGCGGCTCCGTCATGATGATATCGGCGGCCAGCGGCGTGATGGGTTCCGGCACAGCCCTGATGGCGATTCCCTCCTGCGGCGCCGCGCCACCGGTTCCGGGAGCAATCTCGCTGGCCACGGCCGGCTCCGCCAATCCCAAATCGGACTTGCACTGCTCGCAGAAGAGCGCGCCGTCTTCGTTTTCAAAATGACAGAATGGACATTTCAACATGGTGTTTGCCCTCGCTTCGGTTCACTCACAATATTGGTCATTCGCCATTGTCCTGCGGCAATGACGAATGACGCTTTAAGTTGGTAGAGGCATCTCTTCCGCCAGGCGAGCGGCGTCGTCCACGGCGAGCTGGGTCTTCTTGGAAACCCGGCCGCCGGTGTTCAATTCCTGGAGCACCTGGCGGGCCAGCATGGTCTTCTTGGCGGCCCGCGGTCCAAGCAGCTCTCCCTTCTTGGAGATCGTTTCCGCGACGCGCTGGGCTTCTGCCTGGTCGTTGGAGACAATCGCCTCCTGCAGGTTCTTGTTCAGCTCGTAGATCTGGACCTCGTCGATGTGCCGGGCAACCTCGGCGTTGATGTAGCCCTGGCCCGCTTCCGTGTACTGGATCTGCAGCGGCACCTTGCCGGTCGATTCGCGGCGGCCGCTGCCCAGGTTATAGGTGAGGTCCATTTGCAAGATTACGTAGTTGCCGTCCGGCCGTTTCGGCAGACTCAGGTCGAGAATATAACGACTGGTCTTGTCCCACTCGAGCGTCCCCAGCGCAGCCGTCAGATGGCGCTCGTCGGACTCGGAGAGCGTCAACTCCTTGATCTCCGGGACCACCTGGCGCACGCGCTTGACGCGGACGTCCTTGACCGGCCAGAGGTGCATCTCCACATTGGTGAAGCCGGCGGCAGCCATGCGGCCGAACTCTTCCAGGAAGATACGCTCGGCCCCTTCCTTTTCGCTCTCGTCGATATAGTACCACTTGCCCTCGGCCAGGCGCGCCAGGTCCTTGAGCAAGCTGGAATTCCACTCCGTGCCGATGCCCATGACCGTCAAATGAATCTGCTTCTCCGTGGCTTGCTGGGCCAGCTGGCGGCACACGGTCTCGCCGGACGTTTCGCCATCCGTCAGCACCACCACTTGCGACAGGCGGCCGGCGCCCGCGCTTTTCTCGACTTCCGCCAGCCCCAGGCGAATGCCCTCGTCCATGGCGGTGCCGGCCGGATCGACGTCGAAGCGGTCGATGCGATCGACGACTTCTTCAATGCGATCCTTCTCCTGCATGCTGGTCGCCGGCAACAATATCCGCGCATCGGCGCCGAAGGCGATGACGGCCAGGGTGTCGTCCGGCCGCAACTTCTGGATGGCGGTGTGGGCTGCTTCCTGGATGCGGAGCAGCCGGCTCTTGCCGGTGCCGTCCTCTTCGTACATGGAGCCGCTGACGTCGAGCACCAGGGCCAGGTTGAGCGGCAGGGGCACATTAGCGCCTTCGCCGCTCGGTATGAGCTTGACCAGGGCGTAGCTGGCGGCGGACTCGCCCGGCACCGCGATGCTGTTGCGGTACATCATGCGTTCGATATGGATCTTGGCCGGCATGGTGTGGACCTCAGAGGGTGTTTCAAATCAGTAAGCACCTAGCATATCAGATGTTTTGTCTGACTTCCCGCATCTTTTCGACGATGCAGAATCAACGGACCTATTGATGTCCTTAGCTCCTTCACCCCGAAGGGGTGGCCACAACTCAGCCCAGGGTCGCGAGCGCACCCTGGGGACACGAACGCTCATCAATCATCTACCCCGAAGGGGTTGCACAGACAGCCATGTCCGTTGTACAACCCCTTCGGGGTAGAGGTTTCCATTAGGTTTCTCCTCCCCAGGGTGCGCTGCCGCGACCCTGGGCTGTATTGTGATACCCCTTCGGGGTAAACTCGATACCGACCTGCTCGCCGCCATGACTTCCTTACTCAAGCGCAAAATAACCCGCCGCGCGCTTCATGCCGCAAAGCCGAAGCGCTCGGGAGACGAATTCGCCCAGGCCGGCCAACACCATCGCTCCTGCTCTGCCCATAGAGCCGAGAACAAACCCCGCTATGGCCCCGAGAATGGACCAGCACAACGTCGCGAGGATGATCCATAAGATCGTCCACAGGGAGGCGTAGCCGCTACTATTCAGCAAACCCGTCGCCTTGCCGATCTGGTACCAGAGAAAGCGGGGCAAAGAATCCAGCCCCGGCAACAGACAGGCAAAAGTTGCGCTGCCGGCCAATCCCGCCATCGCGCCCGCAATGAGCCCATAAAGCCCATCCACGATTCGGCTGCCGCGCCGCCACAGCAGGATGACTCCGGCGACGGCGCCCAGCCACCAAGTCGCCAGCACAAAATGCTTCAGGAAAGCATCGCCCAACACAGGCGATTGTAGCCAGCTGGCGAACGTCCCAGCCGTGCCTGTCTCTGCCATGAGCACCCGCGCATAGAGATCGCCCGGTAGCGCCAGCACCAGTCGAAACAGCAATCCCGCCATGGCGCCTACCATGAACGGCTGGGCCACGCTGGCCTTGACGGGCGGCGCGGCCGGGAGCTGGAATTCGACACGCACCTGCGTGGTAAGAATCTGAGCGGCATTGGCGACAATCCGGATATTGGCCTCATGGGCCCGATCCGGCGCCAGGTCATGGGAGTCGACTTCGAAGGTTAGATTGGCCTGCTGCGGCCCGCTGATATTCGGGGAAGTGATCCGCAGCCAGGCCGCGTCGCTCTCGGCGCGAGCGTACACCCATTTCTTGGCTTCGGTGCGAACGATGATCTGCTCTTGCACGGAATCGCCGGGCAGGCAGCGGATCTGCACCACGCTCGCCGACAGCTCCAGCGGCGGCGGCTTGGACAGGCCCATGCCTTCAAAAAACTGCTGGACGGCGGCGACGCCCTTGGCGGTGGGACCAAGCACAGGATAAGTCCAGCCGTTGACAGCGAACCAGCGCGCCACCTCGCCGTTTTCCAGCAGGGGCACGGCCGGCTTGGGCTGGGTGCGCATGCGCTCGGCCATCTCGCGCGGGCTGCCTGCCCCCTGGAACGGCGCCAGGGCAAACGGCTGCACCGCCAGATCGAGCCGCACCGGCACTTCCACGATGCCGCCGTTGGTGATGACCGTGAGCTTGGCGGAATACTTGTGCGGCGCCACCAGCCCCTTGGTATCGATGCGGAGCACGATGGCCTGTTCGCTCGCCGTCTTGATCAGGCATTGGCCGTTGGCCTTGCCGTCGTGGTTCAGGCGCAGCCAGGAGTGTCCTTCGGCCACGGACAGCGTGCCGTGCAGCAACCCTTTGCCCTGGTTGACCACCGTCAACCGAACCTGGCGCGCTTCGCCGACATGCAGGGTGCCGAGGTTGAGCCGCCGCGGGTTCAGATCGAGGCGCGGCCGGGCTTCGATCTTGGCCGGCAAGGCGCCGATAAAGGTGTCGAGCGCGATATCCGGATCGGCTTGACTCTTGGCCTCCTGCGCTGCCTGGGCCAGATCCAGGCGGCCCACGCTGGCGAGAAATTGCCGAAACGCCCCCTGTTTCAAGAGATCCCGCGCAGCGTTCCATTCCTCCTGGCAAGCGCGGGCTAACTCATCAAAGGAACGGCAGCGTTTTCCCGACGGAAACACGAAATCATGCGGCAAGCGCGGGCTCTGTGTCTCTTCACGGCCATGCACCGGGCGCAGCTCCGCCCCATCGAAGTGGCAAAAGACCGCTTCTTTGGGGTTGGTTCGCTGGCAGCGGGGACATGAGAGCATCAAATAGTCCGTGGTCAGTAGCCAATAGTCAATAGTCAATAGCCAGTAGCCATTTTTGGGTAAGTCACACCTTGGCTGCTTCCCTATTCTTGGCCGCGCGCATCTGGAAGCGCAGGACGATATCGCCCAGTTGAATGCGATCTCCGTCCTGAAGATTGCGCAGGTTGGCGACCGGGTCGCCGTTCACGCGGGTTTGCTCGGGGGGCGCTTCGTTGTTGAGCAGGATGAACTTATTGCCGTCGCGTTGAATCAAGGCATGCCGCTTCTCCACGCGCATGTCGCGGAACAGGGCGATGTCGGCCCCCTCATCGCGACCGAGCAGGTTATCGGCCTTGAGCAGCGAATATTCGCGCCCTTCTTGCCAGCCGCGAATGACCTTGAGCGAGGCCGGCTGAAAAACGCCTTGCACCAGAGCAGAGAAGGCGCCGATGCAGGCGCCGAGGATAATCAGGCCGATGGCGCCCCCCCAGATGCCGTGCGTGGTCGCCTCCGAGCCCTTCTCCAGCACCTTGATGAGGCCGAAGAAGGCGCCGCCGACAAAACCGCCAATCGCGCCTCCCATGGTCCCATAGGTAAGTTTGCCGAGGGAACGGGAGGCGATGCCTTCGCTCACACCCACGGCCAGGCCGAGAAACATCCACCCCAGACCTCTGGAGATGACCTCGCCGACAACGCGCAGCGTTCCGGCAGCGCCTTCGCGCCAGTTGAGGAGCCCTTGAACAAGGTAATAATTCACTTCCTCGCCGATACGCATGCCCAGGGCGCCGCCGACTGCCCCCAGCACCACGCCATAAGCGGCGAGCCGGCAGAAGCGCAAGAGCGAGCCATCCCGGATAGCATCGACGCCGACAACCAGGTAGCCGATAAAGCCGCCGATCAAGGCGCCGCCGAGGATTTGCTGCGCGGCGCTCGCGGACGTCTTGTCGCCGAAGACGCCGAAGAGCATCCAGCCCAGCAAGCCGCCGAGGCCGCCAAAGACAGCGTTGAAGTAGATGCGCGCCAAAAGGGCCATGGAAACCCGCTTCCCTGGAAACCGGTTCGCCGATGCGCCGAATATATTGGTTTTAATGGGCGGCGCGCGGGAATGCAACCGCCGAATGAAAGCGCTAGGGCAAAGCTCTTACTTCTGAGAGGAAGATGAAACCCAACCGCGGTCGCCGGCAGCATTCTTGTGGCTGCCAAAGGCCTGGCTGCTGGAAGCGTTTAGAGCCTTAGCGAGACTGGTCACTTCTTGCTCTTAACCGGCTCTTCCCAGGAGACCGTTCCTGTATTGCCAGCTGTCGCGCCTGCCGCTGTGGCTTGCTCGGCTTCGCAGCAGGCGGGACGGTTAAACCACTGCAGGCATTTATGCCCCCAGCCGCAACCGTCCGTGCAGTCCTCATCCTGTGCAGGCAGGACATGAGGCGGCAGCGGGTTGCTGTGATCCCGGCACAGGAAGAAAGTGTACAGATACGGATTACAGCAAGGCTGGAATTTGTTGCAGCAGCCGCACAGACCGGGCCCCTTTTGCGGGCAGAAGAATAGCCAGCGTTTGAATTGCTCGCAGGTCAGGTGATGACAGCCACCCCATCCATTCGCGCACGCATTGCAGTCGCCTGCGCCCGCTGCCGGAGCGACGCCGGTGGGGGCTGGCAGAGTTTCCTTCTCGCCTGGGGCCGTGGCTATCGGTGCCGGCTGCGTTTGCCTGACGCCTGGGCCGCTGGGTATGGGCGCCGGTAGAATTTCCTGGCTGGAAGGAGCAGCTTGCTTGGGAGGCTGGAGCTTTTCCTGCGCCTGACTCGCCGCAGTACCCACAAGGAACAGCGCCGCGGACAGCAACACGTGTGTTTTATTCATGACCGTGCTCTTTTCGCCTAACTTAGCCAGGCTGCGAGAACTGCCCGGACTTTCCCGATGCGTCCGGTTTTGGCGCAGTCTCTCACTCTTACGATTCGGCATTTTGCCAGCCAAGCAACAGCGTGAGCCGCGAAAAAGTTTCAATAAAGGATCGCCACAGGCTTGATACTCTTGCCGAGGGCAATGTCACTTGCCCGGCCGCAGTGTCTTCTCCATCATGACAAATGGCAGGCCCCGCATGCCGAGCGGGGCCGGTCCGGCTCGGCAAGCCGGACCTACTTTTCTGGAGTCGAACATGGATTCCGCCATAAAACCGTGGGTCGAATTGTGGGATTATCTGGACAGAAATTTTTGGAGTATGTGGCAATGGTCGGCCGAGCACCTCCGCCGCGAGGAAGTGGGCTGGCAACCGATCACTCAGGTTGCCTCGCTTGGCTGGAACCTCCAACATCTGGGCGAGATGCTGGATTACTATCTGCCGCACATTTTCCACCAGGGCGAGCAAGTGCAGCAGACGCCGCTGTTGACGATGCGCTCCGGCAATCAGGACGATGGCCGTTATCAAGATCTCGAGGCCATCGCCGCCTATCATCAGCGGGTGCGCCCGGCATACCGAGCATTCCTGACCGGCTTGAAGGCGGCCGATCTCGAGCGCGTGATGGAAAGAGAAGGCAAGCGTGCGCTCACGTACGCCTGGGCGATCGGCCATATTGCCGAGCACGAGAGTTACCACCTCGGCAAATGCACGTTACTGCGGAGTTTAGTGCTGGCCAGGCGCGAGAGCGCGCGTGCATACCCGTAATTGCAAGGCTGGTTGTTTAACCCGGAGCCAGCGGCGACGGCGGGGCGCTGCCAGCTCCGCCGTCGCCGCTGGCTCCGGGTTAAACGACTCGAGCGGCACACAAACGGGAGCACCCCGAGAGTGCTGAGGAGTTGACAACGGACATGCCCGTGTTTCGTGCCCGCAGTCAAGCCGTAACCAGGCCCGATGGCGGCTCGCCAACCGATCTTCAGGACGTGCGCGCGCTGATTTCCGATGCCATGCTGCCGGCACATTTCTACCTGCGGCGAACGGGCGTCCTGGAATGGCAGCCGGCGTGTGCAGAGGAAGTCTCCTGGGAGATTTATCACGGCCGGCTCCTCGATCCGGCGCACACGCGCGAACGCCGGCAGTTTGAGGCGTGGAATATCTTCTGGGTCGATGCCGAAGGCCGCTCCGCCGAACCAATATTATCCGTCAAGCTGGACAAGGATGAACGCCAGCTTCACGTCGTGCGCGCCATCCATTGCTATGCCTGGGAGGGCTACCACGCGGGGGACAATGTTTATTTGAGCCGCGAGACTCGGAAGTGGCTGCGCGAGCTGGTCGGCACGATCAAGCTGCGTGATTTCACAGCGCTGGCGGAAGTGCGGGACGAATTGATCTGTCTTCTCTTCCAGGCGGTGGTCGGCGCCAGTCGCTTGCCGCTTACCTCCGTGGAAGCGCCCCTGCCCGCCTTTTCGCTGGGAGAGCTGGCCTACGTGTATCGACCGGCAGCCGGATCGGAGCCGATGCGATCGTTCCGCGATTTGATTCAAGAAGGCTTACACGAAGAACTTAATTGGCTGGAGAAGACGAAGCTCCCGGAAGCCGTGCTGCGCGGGATCAACCAAGAGGAAGAGAAGGAAGCCGCAGAACTCTTCATTGGCCGCTGGCGCGCCTTGGGACACGATGACAAGGAATTCGCCGCGCTGTGCCGTAGTTTGTTCAATGAAGTGGCCTTGTCGCCGTACACCGAGTTCGTGGACCGTGCACTCTCTTTCGTGAACCTGGCCATGCGCGGGCCGGACCGAGACCACGACTATGTCGATTTTCTGAGCTATCTCCT
>DASZFN010000353.1:0-18740 GCA_035939715.1 Gemmataceae bacterium
ATGGAACTGGCCAACGCCTACACCGAGCTGAATGACCCGGTCATGCAAGAGGCCACATTCCGCCAACAGCTGGCGGGACTGCCCCCTGAAGATTCGATGGCCCGGATGGATGAGGATTTCGTGCGTGCTCTGCGCTATGGCATGCCGCCTGCCGGCGGTCTGGGCATCGGCATCGATCGCCTGGTGATGCTGCTGACCAATACGCAAACGATTCGCGATGTCATTCTCTTCCCCTTGCTGCGTCCGGAGAAAAAGTAAGCGGAGGATCAAGGACGATGTACAAGGTTCTGCTTTGCTGGCGCTATCTGCTCACGCGCCGTCTGGCCATGGCCTGCATCATCAGCGTGATGCTCGGCGTGGCCACATTGATTGTCGTCAACAGCGTCATGAGCGGCTTCAGCACCAAGCTGAAGGAACGCTTGCACGGCCTCATTTCCGACATAAGCCTGGATTGCGACAACTTCGACGGCTTTTATGATCCCGAAGAGAAGATGCAGCGCATCCTGCACTCTCCCATTGGGCACAAGATCGAGGCCATGACCCCGGTGATCGAGATTCTCGGCTTGCTGTCGATCAGCTACGAAGGCCAGCAATTGCAGCCGCGCACCGTCCACATTATCGGCATCAACGCTGAGTCGCGGGCGCGTATGGGGAGCTTCGCCGAATTTCTAACGGACCCGCGGAACAAGAAGCATCCCAGCTTCGAGCTATCTCCGGAGGCGAAACGCTGGCACGATCAGCACTGGACGCCGCTGCAGAATGCACCGTTCGAGCAGGTCCAAGGTCCGGCCGGAGCGCTGCCGCCGCCCGATATGCCGGGGCAGGAGCAGAAAGCGCAGGCCGGCATTATTCTGGGCGACGCCCTCGGCAACGTGCGCATTCGCCGTCCCGATACGAACAAACCCGAAGTAATCCCGCTCTTGCAGCGCGGTGATGAGGTGCTGCTGTACACGGTCAGCGGTCAAAAACTAAATGCCGTCTTCGACAGCGTCGTGGTGGCGGATTTCATCAAAACCGAAATGAGCGAGTACGATTCCAGTTACGTCTTCGTCCCGCTGGACTGGCTGCAGCAACTGCGCACCATGCAAAACCGGGCGACTAGCTTGCAGATCAAGCTCAAGGATTATAACGATCACGAGGAAGTCGTGACGGCGCTCAGAGCGATGTTTCCAAAGGAGCTGAACTACAACGTGCAAACCTGGGAACACAAACAGGGCCCGCTGCTGGCAGCCATCGCCATTGAGAAGGGCATTTTGAATATCCTTCTGTTCCTGATCATCGGCGTCGCCGGCTTCGGCATCCTGGCGATCTTCGCCATGATCGTCGTCGAGAAGACGCGCGATATTGGCATCCTCAAGGCGCTCGGCGCCTCCAACGGCGGTGTCATGAAGATCTTCCTGGGCTACGGTTTCCTGCTCGGCGTCGTGGGCGCCGTGCTCGGCAGCATCCTGGGGCTGGAAATCACCACGCACATCAACGGCATCGAAAAGGTTCTCGCCAGGCTCACCGGCCATGAGATCTTCGACCGCAGCGTGTACTATTTCAATGAAATTCCGACCGATATTCAGGTGCTCAGCGTCGCCCTGGTAAACGCCGGTGCCGTCGCGATTGCGGTGATATTCAGCGTGGTGCCCGCGCTTAAAGCCGCCATGCTTCACCCGGTGCGCGCCTTGCGCTACGAGTAACTGTGTGGCCGGGGCTGGAGTCTTCGGAAGCCCCGGTGAGAACGCAGACCCCTGGAACGCTCCGCCGGGGCTTCCGAAGACTCCAGCCCCGGCCAACACAGAAGGCAATCTAGTCCCCTAGCGGAGCTTCGCCATGATGGATTCGGCGCCGATTTTGACCGCCACGAATCTGCACAAGACCTACCGCCGCGATGCGGTGAAAGTGCCGGTGCTGCAGGGGCTCGATCTGGAAGTTTATCCAGGCGAGTTCCTCAGCATTGTCGGCGCCTCCGGGTCGGGCAAGAGCACGCTCCTTCATCTTCTGGGCACGATCGATGCGCCGGATGAGGGGGAAATCTGGCTGGATAGGAAGCGCATCGACCATTTGCCGGCCGAGCGCCGTGACTGGCTGCGCAACCGGGAGTTCGGCTTCATTTTTCAGTTCTACCATCTGCTTCCGGAGCTGAATACGCTGGAAAATGTGCTCGTGCCCCAGATGATTGCTCATTCCGTCTTCGACTGGCTACGCAAGAAGTCTGCTCTGAAGCAGCACGGGCGGGAGCTGCTGGAAAAGGTCGGGCTGGGCCATCGCCTCAAGCATCGGCCGCGCGAGCTGTCGGGAGGCGAGATGCAGCGCGCCGCCATCGCGCGGGCTCTGATCAACCAGCCGCGCGTCTTGCTGGCCGATGAACCGACCGGAAACCTCGACGCGGCCACCGGCAGCGACATCGTGCGTCTCTTGCGCGACTTGAACCGCCAGGATGGCCTGACTATCATCATGGTGACGCACAATATGGACATCGCCGCCGGCACGGATCGCATGGTGCGGCTGGTTGCGGGGCAGGTAGAAAACCCTTGTGAAGCAGCCCTGAAAATCTGACCTATGTTTTAATGAAGCGTTCTCTTCCCCTTCGGACACCTTCGGAGTTTCAATCATGCCGACCGACGTCCTGACCGCGAAAAAGCCCACCCCCCAGGGCAGCCGTGTCGAAGGCGACCACACGACGCCCAAGATCTACATCAACGGCAAATACTACGACAAGCCGGATGCCAAGATCAGCGTCTACGATCACGGTTTGCTCTACGGCGACGGCGTTTTCGAGGGCATTCGCGTCTATGCGGGAAAGGTCTTCCGCCTGGAACAGCATGTCGAGCGGCTCTATGACAGCGCCCGGAGCATCAAGCTCGAAATCCCCTTGAGCCGCGAGCAGATGACCAAGGCCGTCACCGACAGCGTGGCGCTCAACAAGAAGCACGACGGCTACATCCGGCTCATCGTCACGCGCGGGGCCGGCTACCTCGGCCTCGACCCGCGCAAGGCGACCAACCCGCAGATCATCATCATCGTCGACGACATCAGCATGTATCCGCCCGAGCTTTACGAGAACGGCCTGGAGATTGCCACGGTCAGCACCATCCGCAACCATCCGAACGCCGTGAATCCGCGCATCAAGTCGCTCAATTATCTCAATAACATTCTGGCGCAGATCGAAGCGGTGCAGGCGGGCTGCTTTGAGGCGCTCATGCTCAATCACAAGGGCGAGATCGCGGAATGCACGGGCGACAATATCTTTCTTGTCAAGCATGGCACGCTGAAAACGCCGCCGCCGGATGCCGGCATCCTTGAGGGAATCACGCGCGGCGCCGTCATGGAACTGGCCAGAGCGGCCAACATCCCTGCCCTCGAATGCGCTTTGACGCGGCATGATGTCTTCACTGCCGATGAGTGCTTTTTGACGGGAACGGCGGCCGAGGTCGTCCCGGTGGTGAAGTGCGACGGCAGGACCATCGGCGCCGGCAAACCCGGTCCCATCACCAAGCTTCTCCGCGAGCGGTTCTACGAACTGGCCCGCGGCTCGTAGGGCAGGACCTACGGAGGCGGCCGTGATCGAGCTCAAGCGCATCCTCGTCCCCAGCGACTTCAGCAAGTTCTCCCAGGTGGCGATCACTTACGCGGCGGCGCTGGCGGAAAAGTTCGGCGCCGAGCTATTCTTGCTGCACGTCGTCCAGGACCTTACTGTTTTCTTTCCCGAGGCTGTCGAAGCCGCGCCGGCCGTGGCCCTGCCTGCGGACCAGTTCCTGGCCGCGGCGCGGTCCGCCATGGAACGCAGCGCCCGTGATAGCTGCTTGCAGAATCTCGCCGTGCATCAGGAGGTCCGCGTCGGCACGCCCTTCTATGAGATTGTGCGCTATGCCAGGGAGATGAAGATCGATTTGATCGTTATGGGCACGCACGGCCACACCGGGCTCGTGCATGTGCTCCTGGGAAGTGTGACCGAGAAAGTGGTCCGCAAGGCGCCCTGCCCCGTTCTGACCGTGCGGCACCCCGAACACGAATTCGTACACCCGTAGGGCAGGTTTCAACCTGCCTTTCCTCCAGCTCGTCAAGGTGTCCAATTACTTTGTCCGCGGCGGCAGTATGTCGCCACTGGCATCCCGATCGATTTCGCGCAGCAGCGCTTCCGCGGCAGCATGCGCATTGGCTTCCGACACCTGTTCCGCCGTCAAGGCAGGTTTCGGCCGATCTTCCGGCGCTGCTACCGGCACGGGCTTCGGCTTTGGCTCCTCCCACACCCTGGGCAGGCTTTCGCAGCCCACGGCACACCAGGTTGCGATCAGCAGAAGACTAAACGCACGCTTCATCGATTGACCTCCCTGTCCGAGGCGCGGCTGGGGTTGCCGTCGGCAACCGTGTGAGCCGTCGATTCCGGAGCGCGTGTTTTCGGGTACACGACCTCAAGATTCCTGTCCAGGGCCATGGTATCCGCTGCCAGGCCGCCGTTGCCGCCCAGATACGAAGTCCGTTGCGCGTACGTGGTGCGCGCCCGCTCGTCCAGGACTTCGGCGCGGCGGAATAATTCGCCGTCATTGGTCCGCAGGGCAATTTCCTTGAGTTTGTCGCACACTTCCAGGCGGCGCATCAAGATTGCTTCCTCGCGGGCACGCTCCGAGGCGGCCTCATGGGCCGGGTTCTTCGGCTTCGGATTTTCCGCCGGTTTCCGGGCCGTCTGTTGTTTCGGTTTGGCCGCCGGTTTCACTGCTTCGGGCCTGGGCTGAGTGTAGGTCTCCATGCCCGCGAAATAGTGACTCCAGCGAATGGCCGGCCTCGGCGGAGGCTTTGCTTGACTGGTGTCGTCGTCATCGTCCCCGGCCCGGGCGTTTGACGCCGCCAGGCCGGCACACAAGACGGTTGCTAACCCCCAAGCCCACAGTTTGCGCATAGTTACCTCCCAGACCCCCAATGGTCCGCCGGCCGGCCCTCTCCCGGCCGATCCAAGCACCTTTTCTGGATGAACTTTGCGAAGGACGGGCCTATGCCATAAGAAAAACATCTTGTCCAGGTGAATTTACCGGCGGGGGCGGTGTGGAACCAGAAACGGCAACCACGGCTCCCGCGACTGCCCCTTGTGAAAGAGCCGCTCGATCCCTATCATCTTGCCCAACTTGTTCTTTTGACCAGGAGCGCTGCTCGCGTATGCATTTGACACCCCAGGAACGCGATAAACTGTTGATTTTCGTCGCGGCCGAGCTGGCCCGAACGCGCCGGGCCCGTGGCCTGAAGTTGAACTATCCCGAAGCCGTCGCGCTCATCACCAGTCACCTGCTCGAACTGGCCCGCGACGGCAAGAGCGTTGCGGAGATCATGAGCGCCGGCCGCACCGTGTTGACCCGCGCGGACGTCATGGAGGGCGTCGCGGACATGGTCAGCGAGGTCCAGGTTGAGGCGACCTTTCCGGACGGCACCAAGCTCATCACCGTGCACCAACCCATTGTGTGAGGACCACCGCCATGGTTCCCGGCGAATATTTCTTTGACGGCGCTGACCTGGAGCTGAACGCCGGGCGGCGCACGCACACGCTTCAAATCAACAACACCGGCGACCGGCCTGTGCAGATCGGCTCGCATTTTCATTTCTTTGAAGTGAATCGGGCGCTGGTCTTCGACCGTGAGGCAGCCTTCGGCATGCGGCTTGACCTGCCGGCCGGCACGGCGGTGCGCATCGAACCGGGCGAGATCAAAACAGTTCGGCTGGTTGAAATGAGCGGCCAGCGCCAGGTCTACGGCGGCAGCGGCCTGGTTGATGGCGCGCTGGATGATCGAGCGACGAAACAGCAGAGTCTGGAGCGCATGCGGCAGGCAGGCTTCGGCAATACCTCGGGAGACGCTGGCTCATGAGTGTCAAACTTTCTCGTTCGGCTTACGCCGGCCACTACGGGCCGACCACGGGAGACCGCATTCGCCTCGCCGACACGGCGCTGCTGATCGAGGTGGAGAAGGACTTCACGGTGTACGGCGAGGAAGTGCAGTTCGGCGGCGGCAAAGTGATCCGCGACAGCCAGGGGCAGTCGCCGCTTCCTGATCCAGTGACGGAGCCGCCGCTCGACGTCGTCATAACCAATGCAGTAATCCTTGACCACTGGGGCATCGTTAAAGGAGACATCGGCATTCGCGGCGGCCGTATCGTCGGCATCGGCAAGGCGGGCAATCCGCTGATTCAGCCAGGGGTCGATCCCAAGCTGGTGATCGGACCAGGCACGGAAGTAATCGCGGGTGAGAACTTGATTGCCACCGCGGGCGGCATCGACAGCCATGTCCACTTCATTTGCCCGCAGTTGTGCGAGACGGCGCTGGCCAGCGGACTAACCACGCTTCTCGGCGGCGGCACGGGACCAGCCACCGGCACCAACGCCACGACCTGCACGCCGGGCGCCTGGAACCTGGAACGGATGCTGCAAGCCGCGGAGGCCTTTCCCATCAACCTCGGCTTCCTGGGCAAGGGCAACGGCAGCTTGCCGCGGCCGCTCGAAGAGCAGATTCGCGCCGGCGCCTGCGGCTTGAAGCTGCACGAAGATTGGGGCAGCACGCCTGCCGCCATCGATTGCTGCCTGAGCGTCGCGGATCGCTACGACGTACAGGTCGCCATTCACACAGACACGCTCAATGAATCGGGCTTTGTCGAGGACACGATCGCGGCCATCAAGGGCCGTACCATCCATACGTACCACACCGAAGGCGCCGGCGGCGGCCACGCGCCCGACATCATCCGCATGGCGAGCTTGCCTTACGTCTTGCCCTCCAGCACCAATCCAACCCGCCCGTTCACGGTCAACACGATTGACGAGCATCTCGACATGCTGATGGTCTGTCATCATCTGTCGCGCACCGTGCCGGAAGATGTGGCTTTCGCCGAGAGCCGGATTCGCGCCGAGACCATTGCCGCCGAGGACATCCTGCACGACCGGGGCGCCTTGAGCATGCTCAGCTCCGACGCGCAGGCGATGGGCCGCATCGGCGAGGTCATCATTCGCACCTGGCAAACGGCGCATAAGATGAAAATGCAATTCGGCCCGCTGGCTGAAGATACGGTCCGCAATGACAACAACCGCGCCAAACGCTATGTCGCCAAGTACACCATTTGCCCGGCCATCACGCATGGCATCTCCCATCAGGTCGGCAGCCTGGAGCCGGGCAAGTGGGCAGACCTGGTCTTGTGGAAGCCCGCATTCTTTGGCGTAAAACCGGAGCTGGTCCTGAAGGGCGGCATGATCGCTTTCGCGCAGATGGGCGACGCCAACGCCAGCATCCCCACGCCGCAGCCCGTCTACCCGCGGCCCATGTTTGCCGCCTACGGCCGTGCGGCCACGCTTTGCAGCATGACGTTCATCTCCAAGGTGGCGCTCGATGAGCAGGTTCCCCAGCGCTATGGCCTGGAGCGGCCGGTGGTCGCCGTGGAACGCTGCCGGGCTATTCGCAAGGCCGACCTGCCGAATAACACGGCGACTCCTAACATCCGTGTTGATCCGGACACCTATCGCGTCTGGGCGGATGGAGAATTGTTGACTTGCGAGCCGGTGCCGGTGCTGCCGATGGCGCAGCGGTACTTCCTGTTCTGATTTGAGCCCGAGACAGCGGAGCCTCTTATGCCCGTTCAGATTCCAATAACTGACCTGATCGTGGGCAGATGGTATATCGGCCGTGGCCGGAACGGTAACGTGGGAGTATGGGACGGCTACCGTTTCCTCGTGGTCGCGGAGAAATTTGAAGATTATGTCGTCAAGCTAGAACCCTACTACACCGAGGATTCGGGATGTTTCCAGCCGTTCGCCGCGGTCGACGAAGGGATTATGGTGGAACCTTTCGGAAAAGTCGGCTGGGATAAACACTATGGTCGCCGCTTGGAATTCGGCTCCAATGTCGAAAGCGCCCAGGAATCATTGAGAAAGAAGATAGCCGCTCTTGAGCCCGCAGCGCAGCACGATCTGGTCGGCTCCTGGATGGGCAGCACATATCTTCCGGATGGTAGAAGAATCGATCATGAACTTTCCCTGGACCGCGACGGAACCTATGTCCATCGAGTAACTAGTGAACAGGCCATGTTGAAACCCGAAGATCGGGAGCGGCACGGGACGTGGCTTCACGACAAGGACTCGAATCTGTTGATCGAGAAGACCGATTCCACGGACTCGGAGAGCCGCGATACCTTATGGCGAATACTGGAATACTCGGGAGCCACGATGATGCTTCGCTGGTTTGCTCAGGCCAGCCGAAATCTTCCCATTCTGTTTTATCGGATTGAGCCCGTCCACGTTACATCGAGCGCCGATGGCTCGCTTACAACTCCATGAATCTGCATCTTCTTCAATTAGGCGACTCCGCGCTTCCGATCGGCGGCTACAGCCATTCCTGGGGTCTTGAGGCAGCCATTGAACAAGGAATAGTCCGGGACGCGGAAAGTCTGGAACAATGGGTGCGCCATTGGCTCCGCGATCTGGTCGGGCCGTTCGAAGGCGTTCTGGTCGCCGCGGCCTGCCATGCCGCACAAACGGTTGATTGGCCGAAGGTCGTCCGCAGTAATGACCTGCTTCGTGCGGGACTAGCCCCTCCGACTCTGCGACACGCCAGCCGCGACATGGGCGAACAGCTTTTGCAGCTTGCCGAGGCCTGGCCATGGGCCAGTGACGCCGCGGCAGCGTTACGGCGAACGATGCTGAACGAGGATCAAGCCGGCGAATGGCATCATGCAATCGTATTTGGTACATTGGCCGCTGCTGCGGGAAGCTCAGAGTCCGAGGCGGCCGCCGTTTATCTGCATCAGGCTGCTCTGGGATGCATCAGCGCCGGCGTGCGGGCCGTTCCCATTGGCCATACACACGGCCAGCAGATCCTCGCTGTGTTGCATGACGAGCTTGCCGCGCTTGCCGGCGAACTTGCCACGAGGGAGCTAGAGACAGCCGGCAGCTTTGCTCCTGCTTACGAGGTGTTGTGCCATGCACAAGCCAATTTATACACGCGCATTTTCCGATCTTGATCTGATATGCCGCGGCCCCGTGGTTCGGCATCACGATCACTCCCATACGGCAAAGGGAAGCGGGCCTTATTCCGGGCCGCGTCGCCGCGTGTTCACCTTTGGCGTGGGTGGGCCGGTTGGCTCGGGAAAAACCGCGCTGGTGGAACGGCTCTGCCGCGAGTTCTGGCCGGCCTATGACCTCGCCGTTATTACCAACGACATCTACACGCGCGAGGACGCCGAATTTCTCGCCCGCCGGGAAGTATTACCGCTCGAGCGCATCGTCGGCGTGGAGACCGGCGGTTGCCCGCACAGCGCCATCCGCGAAGACGCCAGCATCAACCTGGCGGCCATTGCCGACTTCGAAAGGAAGTTTCCCAAACTGCAGACCGTTATCGTCGAGTCGGGTGGCGACAATCTGGCGGCGACTTTTTCCCCGGAACTGGCCGATCGCACGATTTACGTGATCGACGTCGCCGAGGGCGATAAGATCCCGCGCAAGGGCGGCCCCGGCATCACGCGGAGCGATTTGCTCGTCATCAATAAGATCGACCTGGCGCCGCACGTCGGCGCGGATTTGGATGTGATGCGCCGCGACAGCTTGCGCATGCGCGACGAGAGGCCGTTTCTCCTAATTAGCCTGCGCACCGGAGCAGGCGTGGAAAGCCTGCTGCAATGGGTGCGCCAGCAACTCGAATCACGGCCGCAGATTTCCTGACCCCGCCGGAATTCCGCGCGTGGAGCCTGGCCACGAACCCCGCCGGCCGAATCGGCGGCGTGCGCATCCAGCTAAGCAGGGATGGATCTCGGACACGCCTGACCGAGGTCTATCAACAGGTCCCTCTTCGCCTGCTGCCGCCCTTTCAGATGGATGCCGCTGAGCCGGCCTTGCTATAGTTGCTCAACCCGACCGCCGGGCTCATGGATGGCGACGCCCAGCTCGTTTCGGTTTCCGCCGGTGCAGGCGCCCGAGCCGTGATCACCAGCCAATCGGCAACGCGGCTTCATCCCTGTCTGAATAGCTTCGCGACGCAACAGTGGAATATTGCCGTCGAGCCTGGTGCCGTGCTGGTGCTCTTGCCAGGCCCGGCGATTCCCTTTCAAGCCAGTCGCTATTATCAGCGTGCCAGCATAGAACTGGCTGAGGGCGCAGCCCTCGTCTGGGCCGACATCTGGTTCGCCGGCCGCTATGCACGGCAACTCGATTCCGAGCAGTTTCAATTCGCCACCCTCATTCAGGAGTTGACCGTTCATCGCAAAGGCCGCCTGATCTTCCGGGACCGGTTCTGCTGGAACGGGCCCTGGGACACCGAAACCGCAGCCTGGCACTTTGGCGGCGGGCCGGCTTGCGGCAGCGTCTTTGTGTCCGCCATGCTTGGGCAAGAACCTCAGGGATTGCAGCCCGCCTGCCCCTCCGCGAGCTTCGCCACCGCCTCCGGCGACACGTGTCTCCGCTTCTGCGGCGATTCCGAAGCGGTGACCGCCAGTGTCGTAGGTGCTGCCTTGCACGCGGCTGCCATTTTGGCCGATGCCAAGCAAGGATACCCCTGGTTACTAAGCTCGAATGGCCTTGGACCTAACCATTGGTTCACAAAAGCATAAGTCCGGTTGACGGTATAAATGGATTGCACTGCGACACACACATTGCCCCTAAGGCGGCACCAGGAACCGGCAGCATTGTTAACCGTCTTCTTGCACAATCTTCATGCACGCTCTGCCAGTCCATGCGACAGGCACTGGTGAATTTTTGGCGGGCCTGCAATGTCTGGTTGGCCTTAAACCATTTGCAAACAACATCTTATGTAACGCGGAAAAAGCAATAGACTACCTGGCACAGCACTTGCCATCCAACGAGCAAACCTGAAACGTGCCTCTCCCCGATGTCGGTGCGCGCTAGCCGCCAAGCCTCACCTGGAGGGAACAGTCGTGAAACGCTTGCTCATGCCCTTGGTGGTTGTTTGTTTTTTCACCTTGTTGACCAATAGCCTCGTGGCCGCAGACGACCCCAACGCAGCTGCCAAGGACGCGCCAAAGCTGGATAGCGGAGACACGGCGTGGATGCTCGTGTCCACAGGCCTTGTGCTCCTCATGGTGCCGGGCCTAGCTCTCTTTTACGGCGGCATGGTTCGCCGAAAAAATGTGCTCGGGACGATGATGCACAGCATGGTCGCACTGGCCATCATCGGCATCCAGTGGCTGCTGTTCGGCTATTCATTGGCTTTTGGCGATTCCCTGGGCGGATTTATCGGCTGGAAGTCGAGCTACCTAGGACTGCAAGGAGTGCTTTCCAGCGACGTTTTCCCAAACACGCATATTCCGGTCCTGGTGCATTGCATGTACCAGGGCATGTTCGCCATCATCACGCCGGCCCTCATCAGCGGCGCCTTCGCGGAGCGGATTCGCTTCGGTCCCTACTGCCTGTTCATTTTGCTCTGGGCGACCCTGGTCTATGATCCCCTGGCGCACTGGGTGTGGGCGGTCAATGACAAGGGCGACCCGGCCGGCTGGCTAGGCAAAATGGGGGCGCTGGATTTCGCCGGCGGGACGGTCGTGCACATCGCCGCCGGTCTTTCCGGTCTGGCAGCCATCCTGGTGTTGCGCAAACGGATTGGCTATCCCGAACATGCCATTCATCCCAACAGCATGGTACTCACCCTGCTAGGCGCAGGATTGCTGTGGTTCGGTTGGTTCGGCTTCAACGGCGGCAGCGCCTTGGGCAGCAACGGGCTCGCCGGCGCTGCCTTGACGGCTTCCCAGGTTGCAGCCGCGGCGGCAGCGCTGAGCTGGATGGTGGCCGAGTGGTTCCACCGTGGCAAGCCGACCGCGCTCGGCTTTGCCTCGGGGCTCGTGGCGGGCCTCGTCGCGGTCACGCCGGCATCCGGCTTTGTGACTCCGCTTGGCGCCATGGTCATAGGCATCCTGGCAGGGGTTATTTGCTACGTGGCCGTGTGCCTCAAGCCGTTCTGCAAATATGACGACTCGCTGGACGCCTTCGGCGTGCACGGAGTCGGCGGCTTCTTGGGGGCTCTGCTCACCGGAATTCTCGTCGCGCCTCAATTTTACAAGGCGGGTTCCGGGAGTGAGCTGGCCACGGCTGAACTTCCTCGTGTGCTTGTCCAATTCCTGGCCGCGACCGTTGCCGTGGTGCTGGCGTTTGTCGTGACCTTCGTGCTGGTCAAATTCATCGACAGCGTCTGGGGCTTCTGTCTCGATCCCAGGTCCGAATCGGAGGGTCTGGATCGAAGCGAGCACGGCGAGGTCGGCTTCGATCTTGGGCCGGCGCTCGAACTGGCGGCGGAGCGGGCCCCGCAAGAGCCTCGGGCGGCGCGCGTGCCACCGGATGGCCAGAAGCGTTTCACCGTGGTCGTGCAGGGGGCCAAGAACGGAGAGCTGATCCACGCCTGGTCCGACCTCTGCCAGGCCGGCCCCAAGCCGCCGTCGCCGGAGTTCCGCGCGGTTTACCCTAATGTCACCACGGTGCAAGGCAACCGCTTTCGTTTCCGTGGCGGTGATCCGGCGTTCATGAGGCAGAACCTCGAACGGCTTCTTCAGGATAACCTGACCGGCTTCGCGATTCGGGCGCATGTGGAGAGCTGATTCATGAAAATGATCGTCGCGATCATCCGTCCCGACAAGTTGGAAGCCGTGCAGGCGGCCCTCAACGAGCGGGACGTTTACCTGATGACCGTGTCCGACGTGCGTGGCTGCGGCAGGCAGCGCGGCTACACCGAGGTCTACCGCGGCTCGGAGTTTCAGGTTCGCCTGCTGCCCAAGCTCAAACTGGAGATTGCCGTCAACGAGGCTTTCGTGGAAGCGACGGTCGAGGCGATCGTCCATGCGGCCCGAACGGGGGAGACAGGACAAATCGGCGATGGTAAGATCTTCGTGCTGCCGCTCGAGGATTGTATCCGCATTCGCACGGGCGAACGGGGCGGCGATGCCATCGGTCCGTGATCCATGGATAGGATTCTCCCCGTGTCCTCGTCGTTGCTCGCGGTCTTCTGCTGCCTATTGACGACAATTCTTCCGGCTCCGGCGAACGATGACGCCAAGCCGGATACCGACAAACGGGAACGCCCTAAAGTTGCCAAGGAAGGCCTTCGCCAGGAGTTGCTCAAGCGAACACGGGAAGATCAGGACGCGCGCAAGAAGCTGATTGAGCTTACTAGCCGGCGCCACGCCGAAAATGACAAGACGCTGTCTGAATCCGCCGAGTTCAAGAGCCTGCGCGACATCGATCGCAAGAACACGGCCTGGCTGAAGATGGTGGTAACTGCCCACGGTTGGCCCGGAAAATCGGCCGTCGGAGAGGATGGCGCCCAGGCTGCCTGGCTGCTGGTGCAGCATGCCGACCACGATCGCGACTTCCAGAAGCAGTGTCTCAAACTGATCCAGGCAGCTTTCAAAAAGGGCGAGGTCACCGGCCAGCAAGTCGCTTATCTGACCGACCGTGTGCTCGTGGCCGACAAGCGCAACCAACTTTACGGCACGCAGTTCCAGGTCAAGGACGGGGAGCTGGTTCCTTTTCCAATCGAGGACGAGGCCAACGTAGATAAGCGCCGCAAGGAAGTTGGCCTATCCACGCTTGCCGAGTACAAGAAGATTCTCGAAAAGACCTACAAGGTCAGCAAACCCGACAAGAAATGACATGGCCGCGCTCACGGGCAAGACAGCCCTGGTGACGGGTGCTTCCGCCGGAATCGGTCGGGCCGTTGCCTGGGCTCTGGCGCAAGCGGGGGCGGATGTCGCCGTCAATTTCCTCACGTACGCAAAGGAAGCCCACGAACTGGCCGCGGAGATTAGGCGCCTCGGCCGCCGTGCGCCGCTCTTCTGCGCTGATGTCGCCGATCAGGATGCCCTCGAAGCGATGGTTGCCTCGACCGTCCAGCAGCTTGGCCGGCTGGACATTTATGTCAGCAACGCCGCCTATAGCGACGAAGATCTCTTCTATCAGGCCGATATGGCCGGCTTTCGCCGGACTATCGACGTCACCATGTGGGGCGCGTTCTACGGCCTGCGCGCGGCGGCCCGGCAAATGATCGCCCAGGCACAGGGCGGCAACATCGTCATCATCAGCTCGGTGCATGCGTTGGAAGCAATTCCAACCAGCATGGCCTACAACATGGCCAAGGCAGCCATCGACCAGATGGCACGCACCGCCGCGCTGGAGCTGGCGCCACAGCGAATTCGCGTGAACATCGTCTATCCTGGTTGGACCGATACGCCGGGCGAGCGCAAGTATTTTTCGGAGGAAACGCTTCGACGTGCCGGAGCCGCGCTTCCCTGTGGCCGGCTGGCGCGCGCGGATGAGATCGCGCGTGGTGTCCTTTTTCTCGTTGACCCCGCCTCCGAGTACGTCACCGGAAGCACGCTCTGCATCGACGGCGGCACACAGTTGCCTTACTGGTCGCACCAGGGCCGGGGCCAATTTTGAAAAGCTCGCCAGCGCCGCCGCTCTCGGTTAAGATGATGCCCAGGCGATCCATCCTTTAACTGAGAGACAAATCATGCGCGCGGCCCGTGTCTCCTGGCTGTTGCTGTGCCCCGTTCTACTCACCGCCCAGACTGCTTGGGCGTACCAGGACAAGAAGGCGCCGGACAAACCATCGCGCTATGAGACCCGCGAGGACCACGACCCGGAAGGCATTGGCAAGTTCTACATGGGCCGCGAGGTCGCCCAGGTCATGGGCCATGTGGCGGCGGATTGGCTGGAACGTCCGGAAAGGGAGAGGGAAGAGCAGCCCAACAAGCTCCTGGACGCTCTCAAACTCAAGGAAGACGACGTTGTCGCGGACATCGGCGCGGGCAGCGGCTACCTCACCTTCCGCATCGCCAAGAGGGTGGGCAAGGGCAAAGTCCTGGCCGTGGATATTCAGCCGGAAATGCTCGATATTATTCGCAAGCGGATGAAGGAGAAAAAGGTCGCCAATGTGGAGCCGATTCAGGGCACGGAAACCGATCCCAAGTTGCCAGCCAATTCCGTGGACTTAATCCTCATGGTCGATGTCTATCACGAGTTTTCCTTCCCGTTCGAGATGACCGAGGCCATGGTCCGGTCACTGAAAACAGGCGGCAGGATCGTGTTCGTCGAATACCGCAAGGAAGATCCCAAGGTCTACATCAAGCTCGTGCACAAGATGTATGAGAAGCAGGTCATCAAGGAGATGGAGCCGCACCCGCTGCGCTGGCTGAAGACGCTCGACGTCTTGCCGAGCCAGCACATCATCATCTTCGAGAAGGTCGATAAGAAAGCCGACGGCACAAAATCGAAGTGAGTCCTATGTGGGGGCAAGTTTCCAACTTGCCCGTCGGCCGCTACCAGTGCCCGTGGTAACCAAAGCCGACACCCACGGCCACCGGCGGCGGAGGCTCGACGACATACACCGGCGCCGGCGTGGCCGAGTAAACGCGGCGCGGATAGCGATTGGCGGTGGCGAGCATCTCCTGAATGACCACATCGCTAACGCCATTCTGCTTGAGCCAGATGGTATCGGTCGAGGAAAGTTGAAAGACCGAACCGTTTGTGCGAATCTGCTCGATGATGAGGGCATCGCTGACATGCGCCTGGGCCATCTGGGCCACATCCGTAATACCGAGCGGGCCGCGCGGCGGGTTATTCGCCGCCGCGATGGCGGCGGTTTTCTGCTCCGATTTATCAATCGCGTTGCCAACTAGGCCGCCGGAGACAGCGCCGACGGCCCCGCCAATCAGAGCCCCGGCGCCCGTATGCCCCGTGGCGCTGCCGATGACCGCGCCCGTGCCCGCGCCAATGAGACCGCCCGCGCCCGCACCCTTTTCCGTGTTGTTCATCGTACTGCAGCCGCATGCCAGGAAAGCCGGGATGAGGACTGCGCCGCCGATCAAACGCATGTGCCGCATGGCATGGACTCCTGCTGAGATTGGCTCCGGCCCTGCGCCGAGGACGCTCCAGGGACGGCTACGTGCAATTTGGGCCGGGAATATGCTTGATCGTTTATGTCTCGTCAAGATCAGTCGGACGACTTCATGCGCGCGCGGCCAATTTCACAAAACACTCTGCAGCCGCGGACAGTCCATCTCGAACCTACCCCATGGACGGGCTGTCCTACAACAGAGCGGGCAGGCCAGTGGTGAGGAATCAGGCGGGGCAAGCTGGCAAATCCAGGTTATTCGCTTCGTCTGCGCTGGACGGCAATGGCGACGCATCCCCCGCGCACAGGATTTCCATAAAAAGTCCGTAGGTCCGGATAGCGATTCCTGACCCGTTACGATCAGCACCAGAATCCTGACCTACGCGTGAAGAGGAAGGGCATCATCCCGGTGGATAACGCGCCGATCATCTCGCATCAGCATGCCGGTCTCACGATCGAAGGTTATTCCCGTGCCGCCGTGCAGACCTACTGGCGCATTCCGGAGCTGAAAATCGGTTTTGACCTCGGCGCCCAGCCGTGGGACTTCATGGGCACGCCGACCTGGCTGATCACGCATACGCACCTCGATCACGTCGCCGCCTTGCCGGTTTACGTGGCGCGCCGGCGGATGATGCGCATGGAACCGCCGACGCTATATGTTCCGGCGGAAGCGCTGGAGGATGTGCGCCGTCTGCTGCTCATCATGCAGCGTCTGGACCGCGGCCGCATGATCTGCCAGCTAAATGGCGTCAAACCCGGAGACGAGATCGAACTGTCGCGCGAACTGGTGATCACCGCATTCCCGACATCGCACACGATTCCTTCCCTCGGTTTTGTCGTCTGGGACCGCCGCTACAAGCTCAAGGAGGAATATTTGGGGCTGGCCGGCGAGCAAATCCGCGATCTGCGCATGGGCGGAACGCCGGTGACGCGCGAGGTGCGCACGCCGCTGGTCGCCTACACAGGCGACACCAGCCCGGCCGGGCTCGACAACTACCCGCCGGTGTATGAGGCCAAAATCCTGATCACGGAGGTCAGCTTCATTCGGCCCAACCACCGCCGTGAGAAGATTCACAAGTTCGGGCACATGCACCTGGATGACGTTGTGGAAAGAGCCGATCGCTTCCATAACGAATTGATCATATTCTCCCACTTCAGCACGCGCTATCATCCGCAGGAGATCCGCCGCTTCATTGACGGCAAGCTGCCGCCGCAACTGGTCGAGCGCGTGAAGCTGTGGCTTTAACCGCCGTTTGCTCGGGCACGTGCGGCGTGCCGGGCTTTGCATCCTCCAGACGCTCGGCTGTCCGCAACAGCGTTACGAGCGCCGCCGCCAAAACCAGGTAAGCCCAGACATAGGCGCCGTAGATCTCTGCCTTCTTGGCCACTTCGTCGAGGCCGCGCAACCCCGGCGTGCTGGTTAGAAGCATCATGCCGCTGGCCACAACCAGGCTCGCCAGCAGATACGCGCGCAGGATCGGCCCGGGCCGGCACGTCGCCAGATAATAGCTCAGCACGGCGAACGGCAGCATCAGCGTCACGCAATGATGCTTCCAGGTCCGCTCACTGAAGAGCAGCATGCCGACGGCGATCAGGCTGAATTCCGCCGCCAGCCGCCAGCCCTTCCGGGATTGAATCGGCGTTCGGCACGACCACATCACCAGGGCGGCGAAGCCGAGCATGCAGGCTTTCACGAGCCATCCAGCCAGGTGCGGTTCCAGGCTAAGGAAGTTGTGATATTCCGGATTTAAGCCTAGCGGGTCATGTCCCGAAGGGCTGTGCGTCGCCAGGCGGTAGACAAGCCCGGGCAGCGATTGATTCAGGTGGTCGCTGGTGACCGAACCCTGGACCAGGAACGGCGCTACCATGTTGCCGGTCCAGTGCTGCAGCAGCGTGATGTTCCGATCAAAGCCGAGCCGCCAGCCAGGGATAAGAATGAGAAAAAGCAACAGGCCTATCGCGCAGCCGGCAAGAGTTTTCCACGCGCGCTTCCAGAGGAAATAAGGCACGAAGAGCGCTGGCGTCACTTTGCAAGACACTCCCAGGGCCAGCAGCGCCCCTGCCAGCCAATCTTTGCGCAGGTGAAAAGCGAACAGGCCGCCCGCGACCAGCAAGAGGATGTAGAGATTCACGTTGCCGTGACTGAGGTCACCGGTAATCGGCCGCAAGCTCAGCAGCACGGTGACGGCTTTGGCCCACGGCGGAAACGGCCGCTCGGGGCTTTCCACGAGGCGAAAGATCCAGGCCAGCGCCAGCAGCGTCATGGCCAGTTTCAGGAAGAACCAGCACAAGGACCCGGCTAACGGCGGCAGCCGCATGAGCGGTTCGAGCAGCATCGCCATGATGGGCGGGTAGGGGAAGTTGTAGAGCTGGTAGATGTCTTCCGAGTCAAGATGCTGAAGCTGATCGCGCCAGCGCAGAAAGGCGGAACGGTTGCTGCGCTCGCCGGTGCCCATGGCCTTGACGCAGTATTGCGCGCTGAGGCCAAGGAAAAGGAGGCATAAGCCGGCAATAAACCAGCGCTGCCAGGCCTGGGTTGAATTTCGCTGTGCGATGGCTGTGTGCATGCCGCAAAGCATCCTTGCATGCGGAACGGGATCAGGAAAAATGAAAGCGAATTCCGTCGCGGAGAATCTAACAAGATCGGCAATTTGGATCAAGGTAGGTCAACGTGTGCGCCATACCAGCCCGACGCGCCAGCGAGGGCGTCGCTCGCGCGTCTTTGAAGTTGCGCTTTTTGCAAGTTAGGACCCCTGCCGGCTTGTCCGGCAGGTGAAGAGTTCGGCAGCTAGGAAAGCTGGCCCGAGTTCGCCCCGACCCCTGCCGGCTCGTCCGGCAGGTGAAGCAGTTCGGGGGCTAGCAGTGTTCTCTATCGTCGACCCCTGCCGGCGTGTCCGG